>CAYNBL010000015.1:0-27540 GCA_964395205.1 uncultured bacterium
ACGTATCATGTTCACCTTTCCGCGTTCCGATCGCACGCCTTGCAGCAGCACAGGCCGCAATTGAACAAGACTAAAAATACGTAACTCGTGACGCGTGACTCGTAACTCGTAACTCGAGCTAACACGTTTTGAGAATAGATAAAAGCCCTTCGAGAGAAGGGCTTTTTTGTTGTTATTGGGAAAAATTGTAAATGTTTTTGTGAACTGTGTCACAGATGTATCGAGCAGGTTTTTATTGCATAAAATACTTTATTATATTGTTGCATGAGAAACAGAAATTCTATGAGAATGAAAGGGTATGATTATTCAAAAAGAGGCTGGTATTTTATTACTAATGTTGTTCAAAATCGTTTATGTATATTTGGTGCAGCAAAAAACTCTCAAATTATCTTAAATGATGCTGGGAGAATGTTAGAAAAATGGTATTTAAAATTAGGGGGTAAATTTCAGGGAATTAAATGCCATGAATATATAATTATGCCAAATCATTATCATTTTTTAATAGAGATTCTTCCTAATACCAGAAAAGAAATGATCAATTCGAATGCAGGGGCGGACCCAAGTATCCGCCCATATACAAATCCAAATCTTTCTCAAATGATTCAATGGTATAAAACAATGACCACCAATGAATATATTCGGGGAGTAAAAGAAAAAGGATGGAGAAAATTTCATAAAAGACTATGGCAAAGATCATTTGATGACAGGATATTAAAAGGATATGAGATTGATATTTATAGAGAATACATAAAAGATAATCCTATAAATTGGAAAGAGAAATGGAAGTAGTATGATAACGGAAAATAATATTTGGGCAGTATAAGATAATAATATATTCGGGTGGACACATGGGTCCACCTTTTTTAATTTTCGATCGTCAATATTGATTTTCAGGAAGTTTATTTTAAGAGGTAATAATTTATATATCTGGGTGGACACATGGGTCCACCCCTGCTAATCATTATTTCAAAATTTCTTTCTTCCCGTCCAAATTAATCCATCAAGCAAGATATTTAAATATCAAATAAAATAGATCATTTTATGATCCAATCATTTTTTAAAAACCCCCAAACCATTTATTTCTTGACATTTACTTTCCTAAACTCTAAAATATTTATTGTTAAACATAAGGAGTAATAAAAATGAAAAAACTGAGCCTTTTATTGATTGTGCTCGTGATCTTTTCTGCGTGCTCCTGGTTTGATGGAGATCAAACTGCGCAACAAGGAGTTGCTCAATTTGGCGTATCGAATCAAGAATTATCAAAAGTGCTGACCGAAAACACGCCGCATCATGTGCAGATTACATATCTGAGCACAAAAAACAGCATGACGACGGATGTATTGCAGCTTTCTTTTTTCAACGATACGTATTTGTCATCGCTTTTGCAGCTGGATGCCGGGATATACAGTCTGGAAGAATTTATTGTGATGAATGGGAATGACAGCGTGATGTATGTTTCGCCGAAAGTCGGATCTGATAAAGCCGATCTTGTCATAAACCCGCTTCCTCTCCTTTTTACTATTTTGAAGGATTCAACAACCCAGGTTATTCCTGAAGTTGTAGAAGTGTTGGAAGATGATGAGTTTTCCGACTTCGGCTATATGGATTTTAGTTTTATTGTGATGGATGATTACGATGGATTTGCCCGCTGCATAAACCGCTTCGGAATGGACATGTTCAAGTTTATGGCCGGCAATCCTATGGACAGTGCGGCCAATACCTTTATTTCTCCCATCAGTATTTCCTATGCCATGGGATTATTGTACAGCGGTTCTGCCGGATCGACCGAAACTCTGCTGAAAAATCTGATGTATCTGAGATCCTATACGGATCTGCAGATCAAATCGATGTATAAATATTTTGCAGCTTACCTTTACGAACAGAGCAGTGAAGTGGAATTTTCACTCGCACAGGCGATCTGGTATCAAACGGGGATCGACTTGCTGACGCCCTACGTTGATGCCATGGAATTTTATTTCGCCAGTGACGTTTCAGATCTGGATTTTGCAGGCGACCCCTTTGCGGCCGCCGATACGATCAACGACTGGGCATATGATAATACTAATGGTAGAATCGATGATATAGTCACGGGAAACGATCTGTTAGCTACGGTGATCGCTTTAGCGAATGCGACTTATTTTAAAGCACCCTTCTCTTTGGGTTTTGATTCTTGTATGACCCACCCGGATACTTTTTATGTGACCGACGGGTCCACAACGCTTTGTGACATGATGAACAGCGGTACGGTTATAACCGTTCCTTATTATAATGATGAAATGGTTGATGTCGTCACCATGCCCTTTGCCGCCGATTCGAATTTTGCCATGACCATGATTATGCCCTCGGGAGATATTGACGAATTTGTAGAGAATATGGATATTGAGGATTGGGAAGACTGGCTGGATAACCGGGAGAATGAAAGTATTTATCTATCATTCCCGAAATTAATGATCGAAGGTGATTATAGCTTAAAAAAAACCTTTCAAGCACTTGGCGCCGGGGAGATATTTCAAAGTGTGGACGTCAGCCGCATGACGCAAGCAGGCGGTCTGTTCGTCGGGAATATCCTTCATAATACTTTTCTGAATGTCAATGAGACCGGTGCGGAAGCGGCAGCGGTAACCGTGATCATGCTTGATCTCGGCATACATCAGAATGATGCCGTGAAATTTAATAAACCCTTCCTGCTGGTACTGCATGAGGAAGACACGAAAACTATCCTGTTTATCGGTCGCATCGATAAGGTTGAGCAAATAACGGATTGATTATTTTATTCTGCCTAAAAATATCAGTAGCCTTGGGTTTTAACCCAAGGCTATTAACGGTTCAACCCCTCCAGCCTACGCTAAAGCTACGACCGGCAAGCGATAAACTCGGGGTTATTTTTTTATTGGTTGCAAAAATCCCGGGATTTCATCCCGGGTTATTACTTGTTTAACCCCTCCGTCCGTCGGGGTTACACTGCTTGCTCCTGAGTGATAATTGTTCACGCACGAGTCACGAGTCACGAGTCACGTTTTACGTCTTCTAATACATATACTTCGCAACAACATCGATCAAATAGGTGATCTTCGACCGTTCATTATGATTGAGATTTCCATCTTTCTTAACCTGTTTGAGCGCATGTTTTAGAAAATCTTTTATATTGTCCAATTTGGTGCTTTTCTTGCCAACATCTCCCTCGATAAAACGCTTTTGCAGGTGGTCAAAGACGGTCTGCTTTTTGGGCTTTTGCTCGTTATCTTCCATCCGGTCAAAAAGTCCCTGTAAAGTTTTTAAGGTTACGAGGTCATTTTCTCCCAGTCGGTCATAAACAAACGCTTCCTGAGGCGATTCGGCGAGAACCGTAAAAAGGTAAGCCAGATAATTACTGACACCCTCAAGCTTGGGATAATCCAATTTTTCAGCCGTATCCTGACAGGTGTGATATTGACGAAATTTTCCGGTGGTCATAAATAAATAGGGCAGGTCATATTTATGCAACGGGATATAATCTCCCGAAGGCGGAATAGCATGAGCTCCCATGCGCATCGGCGAAAGATTCTTGACCGCAATTTGCATTTCATCAAGAATGGCACCCACACCGGATTTTTCTGCACCGATCACAAAAAAGATCTCCTGAAATTTTTCCGGAACGCGGCCTTCGCCCATACGATGACCCAGCATATCAAGAATGATGGCCAGATCAATACGTTCAATGATCTCGGGGAAGTCTTTACAGAAGTGTTCCACACCCATGTGCTCGGAATTAAAGAAAGGGGGTTCTTCCGCATCAAAACAGGTGATGATCAGTGAGCGGCGGTCATTATCGTTATATTCTTCCGCTTCAACAAAATGCTTGCCGGCATGTAAGAGCGCGGCAACTGCCGAGGCATTATCTTCAGCACCCGGGTAATATCTGAGAGCGGTTTTGTATTTACCAAGATGATCGTAGTGTGCATCCACCAGAATAAAACGATCCCTAAGCTTGCCTCTTCCCGGTATAACGCCAATGATGTTTGAGCCGGTCACACCTTCGGGCAGTCCGCCAAATTCATGGATATAACCTTTGGCGGTACCGGGACCGATACCCGCACGCATCATATTATCTATAATATAGTCCCGGGCGGCATTGGAACCCGGAGTTCCGGTTCGCCGTCCGTTACATTCCCTGGAAGCCAGAAAATGTACGATGTCTATAATGGGATCTAACATATCAATTTAATTTATCCCTGTAGCGTTTTTCCAATTCAGAAATATATAGAATGATGGTAATGATCGGTTTAATATTATTTTTACCGGGTCTTAAAAAAACTTTTTCAATTGCTGAACTGCCAAAAACAGACTGGAGTATCTTTGATCCGTTGTACAATTTTAATGCTTCCGAAATAACCGGGTCATCCAAGAATATTGATTTGTTTTTACGGTTAACTATTTTATTTATTCTACTTGAAATAAGTCTTGAAAACTTGTTGAATTTAAAGATCACATTGATTGTCTCTTTTAGTGACTGAAGCTTAATACTTAACATGGAATTCAACTTGAATGAATAGTTGTGCAAAAGAGAATCTAAGGATTTCTTATCAACCAATTTAAGAAAATCAATAAATAATTCCGTATTGATCTTATTCCTTGGGATGTGATGCAAAGAAAGTGATAATAGTTCATGAGCCATCATGGGTTCGATTGTCCAAAAATGTATCCTTGCCCGTTCTTCGCCCGAATAAACCAAGCCATTGTAATAATCAAAGTAAAAATGTTTGACCTTATCCTTCACATTGTGCTCAGGATAACGATCTTCAATTTGAGTAAAATGGTCAATGATTTTTGAATGATTTATATTCAATAGGTTTTCGGCCTCTTTAAAATTAACTCCTTCGATAAGAAAGTTGCCTTTGAGCATTGATGTTAATGACCTGTAACCATTGATATGCCGATAAGGATGCCGAATAAAATCACCACCGAAACCTTGGAATTTCACTGCAGGGCTTGTCTCGATTTTCTTTCTTTCAATATTGTCATAATAACATGCCAAATTTGTAACAGCATTGATCGTGCACCCTGTAAGAAATGTTATTCTTGACATAGCGTTTATGTCCATTTCATGTGATGATTTGATCTTCGTAAGTTTCATATTGTATTGAGCTGCAACATGTTCTGCACAACGGCTTTCATTACCCGAGATCAACTCATCGGTAAAGAATTCGGCATCTTTTGTTATATTGCAGATCCCATAGAATACAGCACGGGAATCCAGTCCCCCGCTCAGATCACCTACTAGCTTTAATTTGCGTTTTTGAAGTGTGTTGATGGTATCGCGTAGAGAGGTCAGATACATATCAGTATATTTTTTTAAAAACTGTTTTCGTCCGGAGAATTTTTTTTCGGTTGTAAGGTCATGTTTGTTCGTTTCAATACCGACAGATAAGTTGTTGTTTATCTTTTTTGCATGGATCCGGGTAGAAGGTAGCGTTTTGAATACATTGGAAATGATCGTCTTTCCTTCCAGATAAAACCGGAAGAGAATAAGCTCAAGAATCGCATTCTTGTTCAATGCTATTGCTGGAAGATTATCTAGGATAAATGCATGTTCCCGTGAGACCAGCAACATGTTTTGATCGTGATAATACTGCGTTTTTAATCGTCCCCAGAGATCATTAAAAACGTTCAGTTCATTTTTCTTATGATGATAAAGATAAATGATATAATCACCATGAAAAGAATGAATGAACTTATTAATTTCATTATTTAAAGCGCTTTCGTCGCATGTTGTGATTTCGGATAATGTCTCCTTAATCTCTTTTTCGCTTTTATTATAAATCAGACCCTCAATAACAACAATCGTATCCTGGATTTCAAAATGTTCGATGGGATACCCGTCATATCCCGTTTTTACGATAATAATATCATCGTTCTTATAAAGAATTTCAGTGCTGTAATGTTTTTCGTAGTTCAGCACATCAAGATCTAATGATGCGAGATCCTTGGTGTTGTTCTTATAGTATATACTTATGCCTGGCATAGATAGGGCCCTAAATAATTATAATAAAATTCCTGCTATTGTTGCCGTTACCCAGCTTGCCAATGCGCCGCCGATCATGGCTTTTAATGCGACTTTCGCAAGCGTATTCTTTCGGCTGGGTGCCAAAGCGCCGATGCCGCCCAATTGAATACCGATGGAAGAAAAATTCGCAAAGCCGCAGATCGCATAGGTGGCAATGGTTTGTGCACGTTCATCGAGAACACCATTTTGAATATAAGTCCCTAACGTACCATAAGCGACAAATTCGTTGAGAGCGATCTTCATTCCAAGAAGGTTTCCAACCTCTCCGGCATATTTCCATGAAACGCCCATGAGCCATGCAAGAGGTTTGAAAATAGTCCCGAACAAGGTTTGAAGAGATCCGGGAAAAATTCCCGCAAACTCACCTTTAACGGGTGATATGCCGCTGCTAAACGCATATACAAAATATTCTTTCCCCAATAATTTACCGTCGATCAGTGAATCCAACCAATTGATGCCGGAGTCCAAAACCGCCATGACGGCAATAAATCCTATAAGCATAGCACCCACATTAACGGCCAGTTTTAAACCGTCCGTAATACCGTTAGACAAAGCACCCAGTACATTTTGCGCGCGTTCCATCTTCGGTATCTTGATCAAGCCGGCTGTTTTTGAATTCTTGATCTCGGGATAAATGATCTTGCCCATGACTAACGCGGCAGGGGCGGACATGACCGAAGCCGCGACCAAATGGCCGGCATCCACCCCCATGGCAATATAACCTGCCAGAACACCGCCCGCGATCGTGGCAAAACCGCCCACCATCACGGTCAGAAGTTCCGATTCGGTCATTTCATTCAAAAATGGTTTGATCAACAAAGGTGCTTCGGTTTGTCCAACAAAGATATTGGCAGAACAAGAAAGGGTTTCGGCACCGCTGGTTCCCATGGTCCAGCTCATGAATTTTGCCATGGTTTCAACGAGTTTTTGCATAATCCCGTAATGGTAAAGGACTGCCATGAATCCACCGAAAAAGATGATCGTGGGTAATACAACAAAGGCAAAGAGATAACCAAATCCCGGCCATGCCGCATTCTGCGGAAAGAAATGTTCCGGATTAGCAAGATTCCCAAAGAGAAATTGAGCACCGTAGAGTGACATGCTCAGGAATTTAGCCACGCCGTCGGAGAAGCTCTGAAAGATCGCTTGTCCGTAAATACCCAATGCCGCAGGAGCGGTAAAAATGGCCACAATTAGAATTGCGCTTAAATAGGGCTTTACAGTTTCGTATTTTATGAAATATTTATTTACCAGCATCAGTACAAGGATAAACAGGAAGATCAAAGAGACGGGTATGATCTGCATCAAAAAGAAGAAAATAACAGACAATACGGCCGCACCGAGGACAATGCCGACGATCCAGATAAATTTTGGCCACGCTGTTTTAATGATATCACGGAAAACATAGATAACCAATAACAGGGCAAATATTGCCATGCCGACCCAACTGAGCGCCGATTTTTGTAATATGATCAAAGCAAATAGGAATTGAAGAAAGAGTCCCCACAAAACTGTACGTATATTTACCTTATCCTTATGGTAGGAAATGAGCCATGCAATGAATAAAAGTACCAAAAGACCCAACAAACTAATCAATTTCATATTAACCTCGGTTTTTATATAGTATATTTTCCCTACGATGTAAATTAGTAAACAGAGGATTGAATTAAAAATGAAAAATGTGTTAAAACCCATTCTTGTTATTGCTCTGCTCAGTCTGTCGATCGTCTTTGCCGGCATGCAAGTTAATGAGTTGCTTTTTGTCCCTTGGGGCGAAGCAAACAATGAAGTTCGCCATGAATCATACCCCGGATTACATACCGGACCCCTTTCTTTTCAGGTACAAGACAATAGAATTATCATATTTGATACCGAAAACAAAGAACTGAAAACATTTTACGGCAACGGTTCTGTGGTGTTAGAAAAACTGACAGATACGTATATTATCGATTTTTATAAAGATCATGATGTGCTCTACTTGTTGCAACCACAGACTATTTATGTAAAAGAAAATAATACAACCAAGATTATTTCACATCTGGATGATCCCAAGAATATGTTTTCCGGACTGAAAATACAAAATGGAAGCATACAAACATCTCATCAAACAGGGAAGGTGCAATGCACACCGCTTGCCCTGAATAAGGGTCAAGTATCTGAGATAACTGTCACAAGAACCTTGCCGTCATCTTTGAATGTTATGATCGGTTCAAGTTTATATACTATAAATGTTCCGGAAATTGGGTCTGTCGATTATATCGGATCTACTCCCGAAAACAACCATTATATCTATGCCGAAACGATCACCTCTCATGCACCACTTGCCGTTCAGCGCAATATACTCTTGATAAACAATGAAGGTGAGGTTCTCAGTACACTTCATCTGCCACGTCAGCAATTTACCTATATTTTTAAGGAATTCACCGTTGGCGAAAATGGCGAGCTTTATCATATGCAATCTTCTAAAGACGGTATCCATATCTTGGAATGGACTTTCGTAAAAAACAATGAAACGAAAAATGATTATCCTGCAAAATTCTCAGAGAGCTACCATTTTAATCAATTTATTGAAGCCGAACCGGAGCAGGGAATACCCTCACTTGCCAAAACAACGGATGCGGCTGTCACCCGCTCGGAAGCTCTATCGATCGCCGATGAATACGTTCAGCATACCTGGACGGCGACATCGGCAAATATTGGGACAACAGCTACTGTTACAACCCCTTCGTGGGTTGTTGTCGGACAAAATCAACGTGTCCCTTACAAATGGGGCGGCTGGAGTACTGTAGCGCAATTCGATGATGGTATTGCTGCGGGCAAATTTGCCGGAGACGTCAACACCTCGGCTGTCGATTGGGGTAATTCGGTCGGTGCGGATTGTTCGGGTTTTGTCTCGGTCTGTTGGAAAGCCAGCCATAAATACGGGACATCGACGATCAGCGGCTGTTCCTCACAATTATCATCTTACAATGATCTTTTGCCGGCCGATGCAACGAACAAGGCCGGCTCACATATCCGCATGGTCGTAGAATGGACGAACGATGGAAAACTGGTGCAGATCGAAGAGACCTCCAGCGGAACTCCCGGTTGGGCGGCACGCTATTATACCTGGACATTGAGTCAAATCACTGCTTATGTCCCTATTCGATATAATAATATTTTAAATTCTTCAGCTCCCAGGCCAACCTTATTGTCTGTTACAAGCAAACCGGACAGTATGAGTTTAAATTGGACAGCTGATGAGAGCGGTGTTTTTACAGGATATCGGATTTATAGAAAAACATTAATACAAAATGACTATAGTGTGATCGCGCAAATAGCTAAAGGGACACTCATGGCCACAGTTCCTCAAGCCAATGATGTTCATTACGATTATTATGTTGCCGCTTATAATGAAGCGGACAGTGCAAACTATAATGCATCGGATGTATATTCCGCTAAAGGAACAACAACAGGCAAGCAAGTTCTTCTTGTAGATGGTTTTGATAGATTCTCGGGTACAGGCTCATATGGTTCACCCGTCCATAGTTTTGGCAGTTCTACGGCAAAAGCTCTTGATGAGTGGGATGTTGCCTATGAAGCGTGTGCAAATGAAGCTGTCATCAGCGGGGATGTTGATCTTAAAAACTATGAAGTTGTTTGGTGGATTTGCGGAGATGAAAGCACCGCGGATGAAACCTTTAATGATATTGAACAAGACAGTGTAGAAGCCTACCTGAAGCAGGGCGGTAAATTATTTGTCAGCGGCTCTGAAATTGCCTGGGATCTGGACAACAGCGGAAGTACCGGGGACAAAGCTTTTATACATAACTACCTTAAAGCTGCATATACCGGCGATGATGCCGGAAATTATTCCGTTTCAGGCGAAAGCGGTACGGTTTTTGCCCCGCTGTCGCTTCAATTCTCCGATGACGGCAGTGAAGCGGATACCTATGAAGAAGACTACCCGGATTATTTTGGAGTATACGGTGGTTCACAGAAGGCATTGAAATATGGTAACGGATATACGGCGGCCGTTAGTTTCAGCGGCACGTTTTCCGGTGGAACCGAAGCCGGAAAAGTCGTGACCATGGGTTTCCCGTTTGAAACCATTACTACGGCTATCGAACGTCAGAATCTAGCAGGTTACGTTTTACAGTACATGGGTTATGATATTGAAGTCAGCACGCAAGCGATCATTCCCTCAACATGTACTTTGCATCAAAACTATCCCAACCCCTTTAATCCCCTGACGGTCATTGGCTATCGTCTCGATAAACCGGCCTTGGTCAATATTAAAATTTACGATCTACGCGGCGAATTGGTACAAAATATTGCTCAAGGTTATCGCAATGCCGGCGAACATGAAGTGATTTTTGACGGAACAAATTTAGCTTCCGGGATGTATGTGTATCGCTTAGACATAAATAATGAGCCTGTTGATGTAGGGAAAATGGTGTTAAACAAATAATTAGCTCCATAGAAAGCGTTTTTTATTTATAGCTTAATCAGCTATATTTAATATTGAATTATTACTTGAAACTTATCCTAAAAGGAGAGTGAATTGAAGAAGATATTTATTTTGGGAACAGTACTGGTTCTTTTTATTTCTCAACTTTTTGCTGTGGATTTTTCCAATGAGAATCAGTCTAGAGAAACAGGCAGTAAGATTTTGAGGATCCCAGTTCCTACTGAAAAAGAAAATGTGATTAACCCCAATGAATACGTTGTTGGCGTTGGTGATCAGTTTATTGTAGAAATGATACTTGAAAAAACCTCAATGATCATTCCCGTCCTTTCAAGTGGTGAGCTTTCAGTACCTGGTATTGCTGTATTGGATATTAATGGATTATTGTTAAGGGACGCTATTGAGTTCATAGAAAAGGCTATCGGAGAATATGCAAATGTAAGTCTTTATGAAGTAAAAAAGATCCGTATCCCTGTTGTAGGTGCTGTAATAAAACCCGGTATATACTCAGTTAGTGCAAGTTCAAGGATAAGCGATCTATTAAAATTTGTTCCTTTGCGATATTTGAGTAAGGACTTTGAGATCAATATAATTACTGACGATGATACAAATATCGTTAATATTTATGAATTCAATCTTAAAGGTGATAGATCACAAAATCCCTATATATCTCAGGGCCAAACAATTTATATTCCCTTTGCTGATCCCGTTAAAGAATGTGTGGAAGTTTATGGACCCGTAATGGTTAAGTCCTTTGTTCCATTTATTAAAGGTGAAAGCTTGGGTGATTTCTATCGTCGTAAAATCGTTATGAGTGATGTGATGAACTATGAAAAGATCATGGTTAATCGTAATGATCAACAGATCATAGTTATGGCAAATGAAATGGACAAATTCATTTTACAGGCGAAAGATAAAATCGAATTTATAGCATTAGAAAAGATCATGGTATCAGGTCATGTAAACAGACCCGGAACATATGAATTTGTGCCAGGACATACAGTCGTGGATTATATTTCAATGGCAGGTGGAGCAAATTACAAAGGCTCAGCTAATTCAGCAGTTGTAATAAGAGATTCAAAGAAAATTCGAGACACAGATAACTTAAATATTAAGCGTGGGGATATCATTCTTGTCAAGCGTTCGGCAGAAGATGTTTTTATTGGTGAAATATCAATTTTGTCTTTTGTTTCCATGCTGGCTACTATTGCTTCAACAGTGATCACCGCCTTTATTGCAGCAGGTAATATTTAATTAGGGAAGAGGATTCAATGGCTAATAAAGACCTTACATTACGCGATTATTATAAGATTTTTAAAAAGAATTTAAAGTTCATTATTATATTTACTTTCATTGTATCTGTCATGGCAATAGGTGTTACATTTGTTTTACCTTTTTGGTATGCCGGGTCAGCCCAGGTTATTCGACCACAATCTCAAGTGCTTGACATGTCTAGCATGCAAATGGGATCTGTTAATTTATTTGGTTCTACGGATGGAGCAACTAACAGACTTCTAACAATTTTGAGTAGTAGAAATTTAAAAGAAAAGCTTTGCACTAAATTCGATTTGATTAAATCATATGAAACCGAAGGAATGGATAAAGCCATTTTAAAATTCAATGAAAACTATTCGGCAGAAACAGGCTCAGAGGGTCAAATCATGATTACTATTTATGATAAAGATCAGGAACGTGTTGCCGACATGACCAATCATGTTGTTTTTTTGTTAGACAGTATTAACAATTCGCTTTCTACTCAGTATGGAAAAGAAGAGAGGATCTTTATTCAAGGGCAACTTGACGGTATTTTAGATAGCTTATCTCTACTAGAAAAAGAACTACTTGTTTACATGAAAAAGAACAATGTTTTAAGTGTTGAAGAGCAGATTTCATCGGAAGTTAATTTTGCCATAGAATTGAAATATCAGATCATGATCAAAGAAACTGAACTGAAGATCATGGAACAAACAAAGCAAACATCAGCGATAATAAAATCAAGTCAAATGGCTCTAGAAAACCTAAAAGAACAATATGATTTACTATTTCAATCAGGTTCAGAACTCTTTTTAAACTTGAATAATGCGCCGGAAGTATCCGTATTTATCAAGAAAATGGAAAGAGAGATAGATTATTATAATGAAGTATTGAAATTTGTGGGTCCTTTATATGAACAAGCAAGGATCTCTGAAGCAAAATATACACCATCATTTGAAGTATTGGATTATGCACATAGACCCGATAGAAAAGCCAAACCCAAAAGAGCCGTTATTGTTGTAGCTGCTTTCATGTTTGCGCTTTTAAGTTCAGGGGTATATGTTCTTTTAAAAGAAACGCAAGATTAGACATCATCTATGCTTATAGAAAGCAAATTTGATTTTAAGCCACTATTAGCTCTAATTGCTGTTAATTTGATCTATTTATTTTTGATTATAATTGATGCAGTTGAGGCTGTTTTTTCCGTGTGGATAATATTTCTATTTCTTTCTTTGTTACCCCTAATGATCAAAGATAATAAGAATATAATTGTTATTATTGTTTTTTTAATGCCTTTAGAAATATCGAAAACATTCATACCGTTTTTACAGACAATTGAAGTTACAGAAGGTTTTTATAATTCGGTTTTTGATCTTGCAAGATTGTTCATGCTTTATTCATTCATAGTATGGTTTCTTAAGGACAGGCGATCTCTTATACCTGTTATAAGAAATAAGATTTCGTATCTCCTATTGACATATATTGTATTTTATCTGTTGTCAGCATTAATTATAAGTCCAGATATGTCAAAAGGACTGATAGAAGCATTTAGATATTTAATATATTTTATGCTATTCACAATGGTTGGTCAATTTGTAGAAAAGCCCGAAGATTTTAAATATATTTTGAAAGCCTTAATCTTAATTGGAGTGATTTTAAGTATAGTTGGTATACTTGAATATGTTTTTGATTATCATGTTTGGGATCCAAGAATATGGGAAGATAAGGGTAGAAGAGCTGCTGCAACATATTTTGACCCCAATATTTTTGCAAGATTTTTAAATATCGTAATCTGTACAAGCTTGATTTTACGATTGAAAAAAATATATATTATTAAGCCACAGTATTTAGATATTGCTCTATTGCTAAGCTCAATAGCACTATTTTTTACTGTTTCAAGACAAGGAATATTCATTTTATTTGCAACAATATTTATCATATCATTCTTTCTGGAAAAAAAGCAGAGGAATGCTATTTGGATTGGGATGGCCGCAATTTCTATTGTTGTGATTCCAGTATTTATTTATTTAATGAGTTTACGTGATCAAGGATTGGCATTTTATGATATTGGAACACGAGCTGGCTTAATTCTTGGTGGAGTCCTCATGTTTATTTCAAGCCCCATTTATGGCGTAGGAGCTGGAGGATTTCAAACCATAATGATTGACAGATATTTAGATTATCTACCCTGGGGTATTCATAGCGCAACTTTATCTCATACGGATATTGTTACAGTTCTAGCCGAGCTAGGGATTATTGGCTTAACTTTATTACTGTTGCTATTTTATTTCATGTATAAACAATTTAAAAGAAATTATTCCATAACGGATAATAACCTTAAAGCATATGCATTAATAGTACTTTCAGGCTTGATTATTGTTATCATAGGGGCACAAGCCGAGGGAAGATTTTTTAGTGAACCACTTTTATGGCTGTTCCTTGGTTTAGGCATGGCTATCGAAAAGATCAATAAAAAAAGAAATGAAGAAAAAAAAACCTAAAATTCTAATTATCGCTGATGGCTATCCAACTAACAAAAATGTTCTGACAGGTCTTTTTGTAAAGCAACAGACTGATGATATAATTAATAAAAAGCCGGACTGGGATATAAGCGTATATTACAATCCATTTTTCTCAATATTTTCTAATACACTGAATAAAAGATCAATTTTCTGGAGTGCGTTAAAATGGTTTATGCAAATCATATGTTTTATTCCGGTTTTATTTAAAAAATATGATCTGGTTCATGCACATAGATTCTTTTTGCCGGTGATGAACGGTGTTCTATATAAATTTATTCATAAAGTTCCACTGATCGTAACATCGCACGGTATAATGAAGATAAGGAAAATGTATAATAGAAAATGGATTAGTAGAATGTTTAATTACTGCGATAAGATAATTGCAGTAAATCAAGAAATGAAAAAGGAGTTTGTCGAACAGTTTTCTTTAAAAGATAATATCGTTGATGTTATTAGTTGTGGTGTCGATTTCAATGAATTTGATAAGGTAAAAATACGTAAGGATATTAAGAATGAAAATACAAATGAGATCACTCTTGGCTTTGTTGGGGATTATTCAAATAATAAAAGACCATTTCTTTTTTTGAAATGCATTGAAGCATTATCAGATAATAATGATCTGAAATGCATAATGATTGGAGGAGGAGTCTTGCAAGAGGAGATAGAGGATTATGTGAGAGAACATCAATTACCTGTTAAAGTATTTGGAACAATTCCTCACAAGGAACTTCTATATTATTATAATCACTTTGATCTCCTGATATTTCCAAGTGCTTCGGAAACATTTGGGATCGTGGGTATAGAGGCTTTATACTTCAACGTGCCAGTCATATCATCGAATGTTGGCGGAAAAAAAGATTATATCAAAGACGGAATAAATGGTTTTTTGTTTGAAAAAGATAATTTGAGAGATCTTATTTATATGACAGAGCAAATAATATCAGATAAAAAACGTTTGAATGAAATGAAAATACATGCCGGCAACAGCGTGAAAAATTATTCCAATTTGTTAGTGGCGGACAGAATAATAAAAGTATACAAAGAATTTATGGAACAATAAATTAATGAACAACAAACAGCTTTATTTCAAGATATATGATATATTTGGAAAACGATTTGCTTCAAAAGCCAATTCTATACTTGAAAAGTCTCAATATTGGTCTCGTAAAGAAATTGAAAATTATCAACTGGATCATTTGAAGAAATTAATCACAAATGCAAAAAACAATATTCCATATTATCAAAAGACGATTGAACGATTTCCAAAAGGAAGTTGGAATTATAATGACATGATCTTATATATGCAGGATATTCCAATTTTAACAAAGGAACATGTTCAAAATTCATTTGAAGAATTGATTGATCCGAATGTTGATCGCAATAAACTAATCTACCAGAGAAGTGGGGGAACAACGGGTCATCCGACACAATTTTATCACGATAGAGAAAAATTAGATTACACACGTGTTGCATTACAAAGGAATTTTGATTGGGCGGGCTATTCATTGAGAAAAAAATGCCTTAAACTGGCAAGTGGTCAGTACGAAGTTACAATAAACAAAGGTATAAAAGGAAAAATCAAGAACCGTCTTTTTAATAGATCTTTCTATGAAGGAGCTTTCTTAACAAATGATCTTTGGGCACAAGAAGTACTTGAAATTATTAAAAAACAAAAAATAAAAGTGTTGTGGGGTTACTCCTCTATCATATATATGCTTGCCAGAGAGCTTGAAAACGAGAAAGATCTTGGTATCGAATCTATCATCACATCTTCAGAAACCCTACTGGTATCTCAGCGCAATAAAATTGAAAAAACATTTCAATGTAAAGTATTTGATGATTATGGTTCTCGTGAATTTATGATCGCTGCCGAATGTGAAGCGCATGAAGGAATGCACATTAATGAAGAATTACTGCTTTTAGAAATAGTTAATGATGGTGGTAGTATTTGTTCTCCGGGGCAGAGTGGTGATTTGATCATAACTGACTTTTTCAATTTGAGTTTTCCGTTTATTAGATTTCAGATCGGAGACAGAGGTTCTCTATTTGAAAATGAACAAGCGTGTAGTTGCGGACGAAATCTAAAACGATTAGAACAGTTGGAAGGCAGATCCTCTGAAACAATAAAAATTGACAATATTGTGATCTCTCAATCGATTTTTCCGGACTACTTCAAAACAGTCAGAAATATTGAAGCGTATCAGATATTAGTATACAAGAATTCAATTGAAATAAATGTAATACTATATGATTCCACTGACTTGAAAACAATAACAGAAATTAAACAACACCTTGTTCAAAGATTTCAAGGGAAAATACCAGTTAGGATCCACCTAACTACACAATTAATACAGGAATCAAACGGAAAAGTTCTTGTAGTAAAGAAAATGGACTAATGAAAATTTTATTTTTAACAGACAATTTTCCACCCGAAGTCAATGCGCCCGCTACCCGGACATATGAGCATTGCAAAGAATGGGTCAAAAAAGGTGCAGAAGTAACCGTAATAACCGGTGCACCAAATTTTCCAATCGGCAAGGTGTACGAAGGATATAAAAATCATCTGTATAAAAAAGAAATAATGGATGGTATAAGGGTTATTCGTGTTTGGACATATATCACTGCCAATAAAGGTATCATTAAGCGCACACTGGATTATATCAGTTATAGGTTATCAGCCGTATTTTTCGGACGATTTCAAGAATGTGACTTGATCATCGGTACCAGTCCTCAATTATTCACTGCTTTGGCAGCCCGGAAACTAGCGCGCATCAAGAAAAAACCATGGATCATGGAAGTTCGTGATATTTGGCCGGAATCCATTAAAACGGTTGGGGCAGTAAAAGAGGGTCTGATCCTTAAATATTTTGAACGAAAAGAACGTCAATGTTACCGCTCAGCAAGTAAAATTATCTGTGTTACCCAAGGGATTTACGATCGATTATTATCTCGGGGAGTTTTAAAAAGTAAGCTGGAAGTATTTACCAATGGAGCAAACCTCGTTAGTTATAAGCCAAGGGAAAAAGATAAGTCACTTTTGTTAACCTTGAGCTTGACCGGGAAGAAGATCGTTGGATATATTGGAACAATGGGAATGTCTCATAAACTTGATTTTATTCTACGTTGTGCGTCAAAGATCACTGATCCCGATATTCATTTTTTACTGATCGGTGAAGGTGCAGAAAAGGAAAAACTTCAGCAATTAAAACAAACATTAAATTTGAATAATGTGACCATTCTTGACGGTATATCAAAGATGGAAGTACCTCAATATATATCTGTCATTGATATTGCATTGGTTAATTTAAAGAGAACAGACCTTTTCCTTGGGGCTTTACCGTCAAAGATCTTTGAAAATGCCGCTATGGAAAAACCAATATTGCTGGGATTACAAGGTGAAGCGGAAGCGGTGATAAATAAATATCATGCCGGTTTAGCTTTTATGCCAGAAAATGAAGAAGATTTTATTGAGAAACTTCAAAAACTGACAAAAAACTCAGAATTTTACATGCTCTGCGTTGATGGTTGTCGTAAATTAGCTCAAGATTATGATAGAAAAAAAATAGCTTATGAAATGCTAAAATCAATAATTGAATTAGAAGATCAAAACAATGGAAACTAAATTGTTTAAAAACATAGTACGTATTTTTATTTTAGTCGCCATGATATCATATGTATTCTCAATGCAATTATTTGTCCCTTTGGATGACCCCGTTTACGATTATTTGGAACGTCAAGCAACCCGGGGAATTATCCCGGAATTGATGAACGACACACGCCCGCTTCTTCGGGATGATATTGCATCTTACCTGTTTAAAATTAAGAGTAAGGAAGATAAACTCCATAAAACAGATCGTGATATGTTGCATGATTATATGTCAGAATATAGACCTGAGCTTAAAAATTCCAAACATTCCGTTCTTGCTGATACAAGTAATTATCGACTCGGTATCGGTTCTTTTAAAAATTTTGGAGAAGATCTGAAACATGTATTTACTGACGACCTTTCCCTGGAACAGAGACATATTTATATGTATGAGGATAGTTCTACAACCGTTTGGGTTGGTTCGGATTTTATGGGAAGAGCTGAAAGTAAAGATCTTGCTGTCAGAACGATCGACAAAATGGGAGGCCAAGCCTATCTGCAGATAGGGGAACACCTGGCTTTTTATGTTGATGCTTATTTTTACCATCAGATCGTAAACAATAACTATCCGGGTCCGACGAAAGAGCTTAAAGGATATTGGTATAATGATCACGCGTTTCAGGGTCTTGCCACGTTTGATGCATCGGAAGCCTATGCCAATCTTAGTGGCTCGTTTGGGACGCTGACTATAGCCCATCATCCAGTTGACTGGAGTAACTCCATGAACTCGGTTCTACTTTCGGATAATACCATTACATTTGGTTCAGTGCGATGGAGTAAACAATTTAAACATTTTAAATACACCTTCCTTCATGGTTCACTGATGACAGAGAGCTTTAGTTCAATAGATGATAACGGGAGATATTATATCCCCAAATATCTGGCGGCACATCGGATGGAAATACATTTTTCACCTCGGATCCATGTGAATTTTTCCGAAATGATCATTTATGGCGGTGAAGACAGGATCCCGGAATTGACATATTTAGTCCCGATGATCTTCTTGTGGCCATCAGAACACGCCTTGGGGGATCGAGATAATAAAATGATCTCTTTGGAAGGGGAAATAATTCCTGTTAATGGCTTGCGTTTATATGGAACTGTATTTTTAGATGAATTATCTTTCGATCAAATATTCAAGGATTATTGGGCGAATAAATTTGCCATTCAGGGTGGCTTTCAATGGTCACCGCGTTCGCTGCCGGCTGATCTAGTGGTTGAAGCCACAGCCGTACACCCCTGGACATATACTCATCGCTTCATCTTTGGTACACACACTCATCATGGAAGAGATCTTGGTTTCTTTGCAGGACCAAATTCGCAGCTGATCACTGCAAAATTAAATTATGATCTATCCAGGAAACATAAGCTGACTCTAAGTTGGGGAAATCTTCTTGAGGGTGCAGATTCTATCCTAATTGGCGATACTGTGTATCCGACAGGAGGCAATGCAAATCAAGACGATTATGATAGATTGTTAAGCATGGACCAGTCGACCACATGGTTGATGGGAGATATTACAACAACAAACTATGTTCGCTTGGAGTGGTTATATCGTTGGAAAAACCAAATCTATTTTACAACAGGATGTGAGTATCGTTCAAAGCAGGGCGAGGCACATATGTATTATTCGTTTCAGATAGATTTTAATTATTAATAAGGTCCCTGAATATGAGTAAAGGATACAAAATTATATTATTCGTTTCTGATTTGTTCTCAACCTTAATTACATTTTTCGGTGTGTTCTGGTTAAGATACCGTTCCGGTGTTTTCCCGATCGATGTCGAATTATATATGAGTGATCTTTGGGGACCGGCACTGGTCCTATATGCATATTGGTTAATCTTTTATTTATATAACGGATTATATCATCTACCCGAGGCACCTTCACGTACCGATGAAAACGTCAAAGTATTCAGGGCCACCAGTTATGGTGTTATCCTTTTATTTCTTTTGACATTTGATTTTTTCAATCCTTTCTCAATTGGAAGGTTGATCATTATCATATACTGGTTTGCCCAACTGTTTATTACTATTGTCTTTAGAAGTATCATTCTCTCTATTCGACATAATCAACTTATGAAAGGTATTGGGTTGATACCAAGCTTCATTATTGGATGTAATCCCAAGGGATTTGAGATCTATGAAAAGATTAAACAATATCCCGCCTTAGGTTATAATATTTTAGGTTTTATTGCTACCGATGATGAGCAGGTCGAAGGAGAAACTTACGAGGGACTTCCTGTTATTGGACATTTGGATGATATATCTGGACTGATCAAAAGACATCAGGTTAAGCAGCTGGTGATCGCGTTTGGGACAGACAAACATCAAAAAGTTTTAGATGTGATAAAGAAAACGGCCGATAATCGTATCGGTATGAAGATACTTCCTGATATGTATGATATTATTTCCGGTTTAGCACGTACACAACAGATCTATGGAATTCCTTTGATCGATATCAATCCCGGAATTATGCAACCCTGGGAAAAGTTTATAAAACGAATAACGGATATTTTGATCTCGGTTATTGGTCTGTTGTTGTTTCTGTCATTTGGATTGATCCTTGCTTTAATAATTAAAATTGACTCACGAGGACCTATATTTTATACTCAAGATAGATTGGGACTTTATAGTAAACCTTTTCGCATCATTAAATTCAGAAGCATGAAACATAAAGTTCAATTTGCCGGAGAGCAGGTTATTCTAACGACTGAAAATGATGTGCGAGTCACTCGTATCGGGCAGTTTATTCGTCGCTTCAGGTTGGATGAAGTACCCCAATTGATCAATGTGCTCAAAGGAGATATGAGTATTATAGGACCCAGACCCGATATGCCGAAACTCACAGAGCAATTGGAAAAACAGATTCCCCTCTATCGCCACCGTATGAAAGTCAAACCGGGAATTACCGGTTGGGCTCAGATATCTGTCCCATATCCGCAGACTTTGGATGAAGTAATTCAAAAGTTCAATTGTGATATTTACTATATTGAAAATATGTCCCTCAAATTGGATCTTAAGATCATGTTAAATACTGTTGCGATCATGTTTTCGGGTTCGGGAACATAAGGAAGTCGATGGGTCGATGAGTCGATGAGTTGATAAGTCGATGGGTTGATGGGTTGATGAGTCGATGTGTCGGACTCAATCACTGCTACTTTCAGAAGATCTAAACTCCTTACTCTTTTAGCTTCTTATCAACTAAGCTTCTTAATCTCTTACCTTCTTAGCGTCTAAGTTTCTTATCCCATTTTTTTCTTGCCATTATACAAAATTAATGACTATATTTTTCGACAGAGCGTATGAAAATGAAAAAACTACATCTAATAGCATTGATCCTTCTTGTCCTGACCAGCGGCATGCTCTTTGCATGGGATGGATTTAATTATGTGGTCGCCAATGAACATGATTCAGGTATTCGTGTTGACTGGCAAGCTAAAGATGAACACTCTGTCCATCATTATGAAATTTATCGCTCTCGTTCAGACAGCAATATTCTAACAAAACGTGCTGAAATAAGCGCATTGGGGAGTGGGGCTTCATATACTTTTTTAGATGATAATATTTTATCCAAATCAAGTGAAACTGGAAATTTTACATTTGATTATTCTATCCGTGCCGTAATGATAGATGGTACTTTCAAGAATTCAGACAAAGTACAGGTCTCTTTGACAAGCCTTGGTGTTTCCCAGCAGACTTGGGGAAGCATTAAAGCGATGTTTAGATAAAATGGATTTGACATGAACGGATAAGGCGGTTTAACCGCTTTTTTGTTTGTATCCCTTTTTTGTTATTCAAAATTCAGCTATATTGTTTTATGAAAAAAATCAGGTTCATATTTCTTGTTCTCACTTTAAGCATGGTATTGTCCTTATCGGGAGAACCCCTAAAGCCCATTGCGATCGCACGCCTCAAATATGACGGGGGCGGTGACTGGTACAGTAATCAAGGTTCGCTGGAAAATTTAATGCGTTTTATTGAAAAGAATACAGGACTGGATATGGCTGAGCGCCAAGCGGTCGTTGAGCCCGGATCACCGGAGCTTTTCCAGTTTTCTTACTTATACATGAACGGACACGGAAATATTCATTTTAGTGATAAAGATATTCGACGACTTCGGCATTATCTTGAAAATGGCGGATTCCTCCATGCGGACGACAACTATGGCATGGACCATTCTTTCCGGCGCGAGATGAAAAAGATATTTCCCGATAAGGATTGGGTGGAATTACCTTTTGACCATCCGATCTATCATCAGAAATTTGATTTTACCAAAGGCTTGCCCAAGATCCATGAACACGATAATAAACCGGCTCAGGGATTGGGGCTATTTCACCGGGGGAAATTAGTTGTGTTTTATACCTACGAATGCGATCTCGGGGACGGGTGGGAAAATGAAGAAGTTCACCATGACCCTGAAGTCCTGCGAAAGGCCGCCCTGCAGATGGGCTGCAATATATTTTTATATCATTTAAACCGATAACTAAGTGAATAAGCAAAGCCAACAATATTTTTCAACTATTCTCGGTCGATATCGCCGACAAGAGGCCAAAGATGCCCTTAAGCATATAGGATTATCTTTTATTATTCTGAATTTAGCTTATTTTATTCTTTGCTTATTGTTGGAAAGTATCTGGTACCTATCTCCGGGCACAAAGGAGATCTTATGGTCTTTACTGTCGCTTAATGCTTTTTTCTTTTTCCGGATTATAAGTATTTTTATTCTTTCGTTTTCCAATCACAGTAAAAATGAAGAAGAAGCGCTGTTACTCCATATCGGACAGCAATTTGAGAGTATTCATGATAAATTGCTCAACCATTATCAATTGTCTCTAATTGATAACCCTATAAGTGATTATGCTCTTGAAGCATTTATAAATAAATATCCAAGCACATATTTTGAACACAGTTTTAAAGCTCACGAAATAAAAGCTAAGCGTAAAGTTGCTTTCATTCTAACGGGATGTTTTTTTGTGTTGTCAATTTTATCTTCATCGGCAACAGCGCGATTTTTGCACATGCATAAACTTTATGAGCCCAAAAAAAAATATGAGATCCGGCTATTTCCTGCCGATACCAGCTTATATACTTATGATTCCCTGACCATTCATATTCGACGCCTGGCGCCCGATTATTTTCCTGTAGAGGTTTATGTGCAGGATAGCACGATGACGTCACCCGAGCTCTTATTTCGCTCACGGGACTCTATTCTAAACTATCCTATGGGGCGATTGAGTCACCCGCTTGTCTATTATGCGCGACTTCGGAGACCCCACCTGTTTTATCCCAGAAAGTTTATCGACTCGGATACTTTAAATGTGACCTTATTAAAACGACCTCGCATCAGAACGCTTGATTTTGAAGTCAAGTCACCTGAATATACTAAGATAACAAATGCTTATTATCAAGGCAATGTGGATCGCATTACCTGTCTTTACGGATCTGAGCTTAAGATAGGTATTCGTTTATCCGAAGCCTTTGGACCATCGTATTTAGTAAGCGAACAAGATACGTTTGAAATGAAAATTTCCGGTGAGCAAGGGGCTATCTCCTGGATACCCGATCATTCGCAAAACATCATGCTGTTGATCGTCAATGAAGAGGGAATAGCACTTGGATCGACCCCTAATTATAAAATTGTCCTTGAAGAGGATGCGGATCCGATTCTCTACTTGCACAGTCCAAAACTTCAAGATGAGCTATTGTTGAATGAAGACCTTCAATTACCCTATGTGTCCCATCTTCAGGATGACTTTGGCATATCGGATTTTACCGTAAACTATTCCGTTCACTCCGAATATAGTTATAGTCCGGATACCTCGATCCGGAAGATCAAACTTCCTTTTGATGACGCTTCCCGTTTGCAAACCCGGGCCGGCGTATGGGAGATCGATAGCTTTATATCACCGGGTTCGGAGATCAGATATTATTTTGAACTAAAAGATAATGATGTGATAAGCGGTCCTAAAACCGTTCGTTCTTCACTTTTTTACGCTAAGCTTCCCAGTCTGGGAGACCTTTTTGCCCGTCAGGATAAAGCGCAGGAAGAAACCATGGCTCAGCTGGAAGAAGAGATGCTTTCTACGGGAGATATCGTAGAAGAAATTGATGAGATTCAAAAACAGCTTCTTCAGGAAGGTGAATTAAATTGGGAGAATAAAACGGCACTTGAAGAGAATTTGAATGCTCTTGAGAAAGCTCGTGAAGAGCTCAAGAATATGCAATCATCTATAGATGAACAAAAGAAATTCATGGAAGAGAATACCCTTTTTTCCGATGATGTCATGAAAAGTTTTGAGCAATTACAGGAGTTGATGAACGAACTCATTGACGATGAATTGTTCGAATTAATGCAAAACATCCAAGAAAAACTTGAACAAAACGATATGTCCAATATGGAAGAAATTCTGGAAGATTTTTCAGAGAAAGCAAAACGTTTTGAAGAAAGCCTGGATCGCATGCTGGAAGTGTTTAAACGCATACAACAAGAACAGCGTTTAGAAGAACTTGGTCGGCAAATGAAAGAAAGCTTGCGCGAACAGGAAAAGCTGCTTGAAGAAACAGAACAAAAGTCCGCAGACGACCTTTCTGAACAGCAAGATAAGATCAGCGATGATACCAAAGCCTGGGAAAAATTGGGACAGGAATCATCAGAGCTTTTTAGTGATAAAGAAAAAGAGGCATTTGAAGAATTTTTAAAGAAAATGGAAGAAGCCGGTATTTCATCTCTTATGGATGAAGCCAGCGAGAATTATCAGCGTGCCGATATGCAAAGCGGGCAGCAAAAAAGTCAAGAATCTGCCGACAAACTCAGTTCATTGGAAAATGCATTTTCTCAGATGGCTTCGAGTATGATGCAGCAACAGAAGAATGATGTTGCCCAATCTTTTCAAAGAGCTTTTCATAGAACCGTTTTTATGTCTTACCAACAGGAAAAGACCTTAAACGAAGGCAGTGAGTTGACAAGCGGATCTCCTCTTATACATGCTTTTAGCAGTCAGGAAAACAATATTCTGCAAATGGCTTTAACTATCAATGATGATCTATTGGCCTTAGCTAAAAAAACTTTTCTTGTAGATAAAGCGATTGGGCAATCGTTGGGACAGGTGATCGGCAACTTGCGTTCAGGCATACAAAATGTTGAGGAAGCGAGACTGTCTCAGGGACAAAATAATTTTAATATCGCTTATAAGAACATGAATGAACTGGGACGAATACTGCTGGAAAGAATGAACATGGTTCAAGAGCAGCAGAAGGGTAATGCATCGGGAATGGAATTCTATATGAAGCAGTTACAAGAGATGGCCGGTCAGCAAGGAGAATTAAATTCCGGCATGCCGCAACCGGGAATGAATGGAAAACCCGGATCTTCCATGATGGAACAACTGGCTAAAATGGCAGCTCGCCAACAAGCATTGCGACGTTCTTTAAAGCAAATGCAGCAGGGGATGTCTGAAGGTGATGGCGCTAAACGAATGACGGGTGATCTTGACCGTATTGCCAAAGATATGGAAGACGTGATCAATCAAATGCGAAGAAACCAGGTAAATCGACAAACTATTCTGCGTCAGGAAAAAATCGTTCAACGTTTATTGGATGCCAGCCGATCTGCGACATCACGAGATTATAAAAAAGAACGCGAATCCACGACGGCAAAAGATATCCTTCGCGACAATCCTTTAAATCTGCCGGGTGACCTCGGTGATCATGAATCTTTGATCAATGCACTACGTCGTGAAGTTCGAAACTCCGATCTGTCGGCTCGTGAAAAACAGGATATGGAGCGTTATCTTGAATCATTGCTTGAACAGCATGGTGTGAAGGAGCCAAATAAATAAACATGAAGCGAGTGCTTTACATTATTGTTCTGATTTCTCTCATGATATTTACATGTGCATGGGGTCTTGATGATATTCAACAAAACAATTATCGTCAAGCAATTAGTTTTGAAAAAAGCGGAGAATACAGCAAAGCCGAATCCCTTTATGTCGATCTTTATACTGCCAACCCCGATAATTTCAATTATTTTACGCGTTACAAGAATATGCTGGTCTTACAACGGAAATTCGAGCTCTTGCTCCCTGTGATAAAGAAACGTGTGGGAGAAAGACAATATGATCGATACCTTAAACTTGAACTTGCAGTTCTTTATTACACCTTGGGCGAGAAATCGGAAACCGAAAAAATATTTAGATCCGTTTTTAACGATCAGTCAAATAGCATGAAAAATTCTTACGCCACAAATATTTATCAGGATCTGATCGAGTATGGGCAGGGAAGTAACAGTTATGAAATCATCATTAAACTACGTGAGATCACTGATGATCCGGAATTATTGGTCCCTTATAGCTTTATCACCTCGCTAAGATATCGAAATTGGGATGAGGCGGTAACCGAGATATTGGCGATCCTGAATAGTAATCCTAAAAACCTTCGTTATGCTCATTCGGATCTGTTTCGCTATGATCCTTCATCTGCTCTTTATCAGCGAGCAATTGATGAATTATCCGAGGTCGAAAGCCCTTCAGGAAAGGAACTGCTTTCTGAAATATATATTCACTTAAGTGATTACCAATCGGCTTTTGAGATTTTAGGCCGCGACACATCGGATACAAAGATGCATGAGGCTATGTTGAAATTTGCCAACAGTATGTTCAAACGAGCGGAATTTAAAATTTCCTATCAAGCCGCAAAATGGGCCGAAAAATATACTGCGAATAATAATAAGAAAACAACGATGGCTTTACTGGCTGCCCGATCGCAGGAGCAATTGTTCTATAAATTGATCAAAGAACCCTCTCTGGTTTTTATCCCTTTCGCCTCGGATTTTACAGATATTAGATTTAGACCTTTTAACATTGAGGAAGCTGATCTGATCGAATCAGCTTATTCGAATTACGATTCTTTATCTGTTTTTCCCGGACTTCAGGGAGAAATGGCAAGCATGAGGAAAGCAGAGATATCCTATAAGATATATCAGGATTTTGATAAGGCCTTAGAGGAATATCTTGCTTTGGCGGATCATATAAATATGGTGATGCGTAGGGATGTGCTTTCAAATATATCGGAGCTATATATAGCGAAAGGAGAATATGAAAAAGCTGTAACATTCCTGGAAAATGCCGGGTCTGAATATCGTTTAATGGTCCACGAAGAAGATCAACTATTGCCGCAAAGCTTTTTTACATCGATCATGGTGGGGAATTTGGATTCTTTAACAAAACGAGCTATGGATGTACTGGCGATGCTTCCAAAGGACGACCCTCTTTACAATGACGTTTTATCCTTCACCGGTTTTATCAACACTGTTGCTAAAGATACGCTTTATAGAAAAAATTGGCTGGAAGGAGAAAGATATCTCTTACAGAATAATTTAGCTCAAGCCGCAAAGGTTTATGAAGATTTGCTGACTAAAAATTCTTCCGCCAAAACGATCTATGCTTTGCGTTATCTCGATTGTATCACCACCTTGCATGATAAAGAATCAGAAAGTTTATTTTGGGATAAATATTATCAATTATTGCTCGAAACCGATATGGCAGACTATTTCATGATCAGATATGCTGAATATTACGAAAAAATGAAGAAATATGAAATCGCCATTGAGATATTTGAAAAATAT
>CAYNBL010000016.1:0-27010 GCA_964395205.1 uncultured bacterium
GGACTGGCTATTAAAACACGTCAGGTATTTCTTTCTCTTGGGGCCGGAATTTGGCTTGGATGGACCGTTTTAAGTCACTGGAACCCCATTCAGGGTGCCGCCGGCATGCTTCAATCTATCGTGATGGTCTTTCAGGATCCGGGAAATACCCGTGTGATCATTTTCTCGGCGCTGGTCGGTTCTTTGATCGCCTTAACGCAACGATCCGGTGGTATTGATGGCTTTGTCGAATATATTCTCAACAAAAAATGGATCAAATCACGCAAAGGTGCCCATATGCTGGCATGGTCGCTTGGCGTGGTGATCTTTATTGAATCCAGCATTAAGATCCTGGTTGTCGGCTCTGTGTGCCGTCCGCTTTACGACAAGATGGGCATTTCCCGAGAAAAATTATCTTATATCGCCGATTCAACCTCGGCACCGATATGCATGCTGATCCCATTAAATGCCTGGGGGGCTTTTACCATTGGTCTGCTAACGACCCAGGGCGTTCAAAATGCTACCCAAGTCCTGATCAAATCCATCCCCTTAAATTTTTATTCCATTATAGCAGTATTGACAGTGCTGTTCTTTATTCTAACTCCCTTTGATTTCGGCAAGATGAGAAAAGCCGAAAAACGCGTTCGCGAAGAAGGCAAGATATTGCCTGATGGTGCCATCCCCATGATGGATGAAAATCTAACCGGACTTAAGGCAAAAGAAGGCATTAAAAAACTCGCACGAAATATGATCATTCCCGTTGTCGTGATGAGCCTGTTTATGCCAATAGCATTGGTTATAACGGGCATTCAAAGCATGTCAGCCGCTGCAGGTGCCAAGATTGCGTTTGGCGAAGCGCTTCGGCAAGTGGGTATGTTGGGTGTTTTGGCGGAAGGATCCGGCTCAACAGCGGTTTTTTGGTCGGTCATGCTGGCGATCACAGTCGCCGGATTGATGACCCGTTTTCAAAAAACACTTACCGGTAAAGAGATCATGGAACTTATCCTCAAGGGAGCAGGCGGTATGATATCTCTTGCCCTGCTGATGATGTTGGCTTTTTCGCTGGGCGCTACCTGTAAAGCACTTGGAACCGGCGCTTTTGTTGCACAGGGCATCTCGGGGTCTTTACCGCCCGGTCTTGTGCCGCTGATCGTCTTTTTAGTAGCTGCCTTTATTGCGTTCTCCACGGGAACCAGTTTTGGAACTTTTGCGCTGATGATACCGCTAGCCGTTCCACTTGCCGTAAACTTGGGCGTCCCCATGCCGCTGGTTGTATCGGCAGTATTGGGTGGTGGAGTTTTTGGAGATCACTGTTCTCCCATTTCGGACACAACGATCGTTGCCTCCATGGCTTCGGCCTGCGATCATATTGACCATGTTAACACGCAATTGCCTTATGCACTTCTCAGTGCGGGATTGGCTGCGATCATATATTTAATTGTAGGACTAGTTGCAGTATGACCTTGAACATTAAAGCATATTTTAAACTATCTCGGCCGGCAAATCTTGTTTTGGTGGCGAGTGTGGTTTTGATCGCATCAACGCTTTTTCCGGCTTATCCATCAATTTTGGATGTGCTGTTAACGATCATTTGTGCCACGTTTATAACTGCAGCAGGAAACGCATTAAATGACATGTGTGATATTGAGATTGACCGTATAAATAAACCCAACAGACCACTACCCTCTGGTCAGATCACAATGAAGGGCGCTAAAAGCTTTATGATCACCATGTTTATCTTGGGGAATATGGCGGGATTAATTTTAGGGTTTTGGTCTCTGTTTATTTCACTGTTCATTGCCACAGGCTTTTTATTTTGGTACGCTTATCGTCTGCGCCATGTTGCGTTGATAGGAAATATGGTTGTGGCTTTTCTGTCCGCCCTTACTTTTCTTTTTGCTGCGCAAGCTTTTGGTGATATGAAATTGGGATATGTGCCTTTTGTTTTAACGTTTATTTTATCTGTTATACGAGAAGTAGTTAAAGATCTGGAAGATCTGGATGGAGACAAAGCTCACGACAGCAGAACACTTCCCGTTGTAACTGGTGAAACCCCAACACGAATAATGGCCGGAATTATTACTGCATTATTTGTACCCCTTGTTCCGATCCCTTATGTAGCAGGAATGTATGGAAAGTGGTTTTTCTTTTTAGGTATAATAGGTGTTATTATTCCAATGCTGATCATTATGATCCAACTCTTTCAGCTTAGGCGAACGATAAATTACTACCAAATTGCCAGTGCTTTGAAAATAGTTATGTTTATCGGATTGGCAGCAGTTTTTCTCGGTCGTTTTTAATTCCGTATTATTAAACACTTGACGAACAAATAAATCCGTTTGTTATTTATTTTTGTTCGGTATTTCCCTATATTCAAAGCGAAATAATAAAATTATTACTAATCAAATGAAAGGACGAGAAAAAATGGTTAAAACGAGTGTAATTCTTCATTACTACAAAACAAAAGAATTCAGTGAAGAGCACCTGAAAGCGCAGATCGATGGCTTAGTAGGCCAGACCTGTAAAGATATAGAAACCATTATCATTACCTGCGATAAAGACGAAGCGGCCGCAAAATTTGCGGATTTAAACCCAAAGGTTGTTGATTGCCAAAATGATGTTGCCAGAAATATGAACAAAGCCTTAGCTTTGGCATGCGGTGATTGGATACTTTTGATAGACAATCGTGACAATCCGGTTATGATGAAAAAAGCTGCTATTGACGGTTTATTGCTCGGTGCGGAACGCCAACCGGATGCAGGTCTTTTCTACACAAGTTACGAACTTGAAGATGCCGGAGAAATTAAAGAAATGCATCTTTTAGACCATCACCTCGGTCGCGTTCGTGACAATATGGATTACGGCAAGGTTTATTTCGTAAAGAAAAAGGCACTTGAAGCAATCGGTGGATTTGATGAATCTGTCAAGTATAACAATTTTTACGACATGCGCCTGAAGATATCGGAAAAATATAAATTGATTCGTATTGCCAATCGTTATAGTGGCTCTTATTATCGAGTTGTGGCGGCAGGCAAGAAGGCAGATGTCTTTGATTACCTGAAAGCGGGGAAAGATATTCAGCTTGAAGCGGAACGCGTCGTAACCGATCATCTGAAACGCATCGGCGCCTACATGGCCCCGGGTGTTTTTATGCCAAAGAAAGCAGAACACAAAGATGTTTCTACCTTAAAAGCATCTGTGATCATTCCCGTTGGCAACCGGCCAGAATTTATTGGCCCGGCGATCGACAGCGTGCAACGTCAGACCATTCAAGATATAGAAGTTCTTGTCATGGTTAACGGTGGCGATAATGATCCGACATCTGATGCCGTTCGCGAATATATGGAAGGGGGCCCAAAATACGATGTCACCAAACCCGATGTTCGCTTGGTCGTTCTTGATATCAATAGTATTGGCATGTGTCTTAACCTTGGCTCAAAGATGGCTCGGGGTAAATATTATGTCCAATTGGATTCAGATGATCAATTGATCGAAGATGCGGTCGAAAAATTGATGGCAGTTTATGAAAGCGACCCTGAGATCGGCATGGTGATCGGCTCTTATGAAGTCTGGGAAAAACATGCAGACGGAACCATAACTCGCGTTGATGATATTCCGGTTGTGACGCATGGTGAATGGACAGACGACAACGGACGCAACAATCTTTTACGTATCAATGGTGCCGGCGCCCCCCGTTCAGCACGTATTGAAATTATCAAAAATGCCGGATACTTTAGCATTAATGATGATCCTTATGCGCGAAACTATGGTGAAGATTATGAACTGGTTGGCAAGATCGCCGATATGTACAAAATCGGCCGTGTTTGGGATCCGATTTATAAAGTTGTCCGCCATGCAGGCGGTACTGACCATAGCATTGATCTTCACACTATCGATCGCAATGATAATGCCAAAGACTGGGTTCGCATGGAAGCTATTCTGAGACGTCAGAAGTTTAATGCAAGCAAGTAATAACTAGAAGAGCATATATTGTAGGGGCTCGGTATATCGGGCCCTTTTTTATTGGGTGAAAATTTTTAAGATTTCTGTTTTTTTATAAATATAATAGTATATTTGTATTGTATAAAATAAGTGGAGAAATTTATGAAACGCGCTTTATTGGTCTGCCTAATTATATTGGCCTGTTCTGCCGCAACGGCAAAACCCATGTCTATGGATATCTCTCTGTCTTATGGATTCATTCACATGTATACAAACAACGATTTTTTCTAACGACGCTCCAGGTATTATGGATAAATCAAGTGACAATTATTTTCTAAAAACATCGCTAAAACCCGAGATATTATGTTTTTACAATAATACCGGAATATATATCAGTGCTGAAAAACCATTCGTAGATTATCGTTTTAATAGATATGTGATTTTGTCAGGAGGCCTGTTGCAGCGTTTCAGATTTTCGGAAAAATCGGCTCTTGATGTTCATTTGGGAACCACCTGGCATTCGGTAGATGCTGCGATACATTCCTTTGTGGAATTTTTAATTTCTACACATTTCAGATCTCGCCCTGGACTGGATATCGAGGTGCGCTATGACCACTTATTATCTAAAAATATTTCTTTGTTTGCAGAAGCAAACTATAATTATAACCAACATTTCGTTGATTTTCTTGGGAGTACGTCAGAACCTTATAACTTTCAGACAATTTCCTTAAGTGTAGGCGTGATGTATTCATTATTCTAAAGTGACTAAATATTCCAATCTTCTTAAAACTAACATAAAGTAAGTTCGTCGACTAGAGAGCTAAGTTGTTCTTCATAGTTTGCGAAAATCAGATCAGCCAATAATTCACTCAGACTAAATCCTTTTTCGCAGGATATTTTTGTGTAATTGCTGATAAAGAAGGGCTTTTAGTTCAACCCTTCCGCAAGGTCAGGGTTGGGATCGTTTGGTGGCTTCATTCTCCCGGGGTTTCACCCCGGGTTAGGGGAAGAGTTTTACCCCTCATCAAGCTCGGGGTAAAAAATATGCCATGACGACAAATAGGATTGTTTCCCCGCGATTACATTACGGATCAAGGGAAAAGTTTAATTTCTTGACAAACTTGGAGTAAAAAATGCCCCCCCCCCGGTAACATATGTGTTTATTGTCGCAGGATAGATTATGTGTTGGAATAAATATTAGCATGCCATAACGACTTATATAATTATTTTAGATTTAGTCTATTAAGGATCATCAACAATTACCCCGAGCCGGTCGAGGGGTAAAACATATAATAACCCGGGATGAAATCCCGGGATGTGAGCATTCAACATAAAAACAACCCCGACTTTATGGAGAGGTTGAACTTTCAATAACCCGGTACGAAGTGGCGGGCGGGAAAGATCTCGTAAAAACACCAACCCCCGCGAATGAAGTCGACATAATGAATGTATTGTACTTACAGTTTAGTTTCACACAACGGGTTATGCTAAATAAATAATTCTTAAAATTGTCAATCGTCCTTTGTCAATTGTCAATTGCTGAATTGCATTTCCACCGAAATAATTGTAAGTTCACAACGAAATATTGGTCTTAAGAATAAATGATGGAGCAAACATGTCTAAAACACTCTTGATAGGTATCGATGGAGGTGCAACAAAGGTAAGCGGATGGACAACCCTGATCAATGAGGATCAAACTTTTCAGCTTGGCGATATCAATGTTATTAAGGAGTATCGCGAGTACGAAGAACACATGCCATCATTTAAGCCGGTAAATATTTTAGTCCAATTAGGTGAAATGAATGAAGGCGACATCGACCTGACAGTTGAAGAAAAACACCATGGCAAAGCCTACATGTATGCTGCTTCAGACGTAATCATTGAGTTGGCAAAAAATGTCGGTGTCGATCACGTTATGGTCGGCATAGGAATGCCCGGTTTGAAATCTTCAGACAAGAGAGGAATTGTTGCTCTTGCAAACGGTCCCCGTATGCCCGAATACTGTAAGGTTATTGAAAAACGCGTTGAAGCAGCCGGAATTGAAATGGAAAAACCCATTCATCATCTTGGCTCTGATGCCGACTACTGTGGTATTGGGGAAGAATACAGTACGCACGGCCTGTTTGGCCAAGTTGACAATTCTTATTACCTTGGCGGCGGCACCGGTGTAGCAGATGCCATGAAACTTAAAGGCGAACTCCTGGCTTTTGATAAAGCTAAAACATGGATTGCAAAAGCATGGGAAATGAAGAACAGCGAAGGAAAATCCATGGAGCGCTTTGCATCTTCGAGCGGCATTCAGGCAATCTACAGTGAGTTCTCGGGTGTTTCTGTTGAAGAATTGAATGCAAGCGATATTTATCCACCCCAGATCATGGCTCTCTTCGATGAAGATCTTTCTGCGAAACGAACATTTAATGACGTCAGTTATAATATCGCAAAATTACTTTTTGAACGCATTGTCACGGTTTACGGCGGCTGGCACCACTTCTTTGAATTTGTGAATTCAAATCGTGCCGATCTTAGTGAGAACCACCCATATCGCACAACCTTATTGGATAGTATTATTATTGGTCAGCGTCTTGGTAATCTTCTTGAAGAATCTAAGGGCAAGAATGTATTTTATGAACCTTGCCTTGAATTTCTGACAAAATTTATTGTAGAATCACCCTATCTTGATGCAAAATTTAAAAAACATTATTTGAAAGATGAAAAATTCAATGAAGATCTGATCAAAACATCCAAGCTGCGCGAAGCTCCGGCTATTGGCGCGGGTGTGGATGCCTATTTAACCTATCATGGAGAATAGACGCCATTGAGCGAACAACTTATAAAATTATCATTTAAAGGAAATCGCAGAGAGTTCTATAGAAATCCAATGCATTTCCCGATAAAAGCAGATGACTATCTGATCGTTGATACCGACAAAGGCACAGACATGGGAAAGGTTACAGCCGTAACAGAAGGTTACGAACCAAAAATTTCCATATCTGAATTTGAGATCATTCGCAAGGCTGATAAAAAAGATATTGATATCCTAAAAACAAACCGAACCGACGAAGACGATATCCTTGCCCAAAGCAAGGCCAAGATATATGAACTTGGCATAGTTATGAAGTTGATGGATGTGGAATATCAGTTGGACCGGAAAAAATTGTCTTTTTATTACACGGCTGAAGAACGCGTTGATTTCCGGGAACTTGTCCGTGTTTTGGCCGGAATGTTTCGGACGCGTATCGAAATGCGCCAGATCGGTGTTCGCGACGAAACTAAACGCCTTTGTGGTGTCGGTTCTTGCGGTATGCCACTGTGTTGCGGTGCTTTCCTTGAAAGTTTTGATCCCGTTAGCACGCAGGTTGCCAAAGACCAAAGTCTGCCCATGAACCCACTAAAACTTAGCGGGCAATGCGGGAAACTCAAATGCTGTCTGCTTTATGAGCACGGCTTTTATATTGAAGAACTAAAAAAATATCCACCGCTTGGAGAGCCCTTGTTGAAAGATCAACGAAAAGGATATATCCAAAAGATAGATATTTTTACTAAAACCGTGACCTGTGATTTTGAAGATGATACCCGTGAATTTATTCCCTTTGAAGAGATCGGAGATTATCTAGGCGCGGCACAGAAAAAAGGATTAAAAAAACTGGCTAACGTTCTTCAAGATATAATGCATGATGACGCGCACGATCTTAAGAAGATAGAAGACAAATAATACAAGACTAAAGATTAAAGTATAAAGATTAAAGACGGGTTCAATTTCGAGCCCGTTTTATTTTTGGATAAATAAACTTACTTTATTCTTTGTACTTTAATCTTTTATCTTTACGCCATCCTTTGTATTTTTCGTTATGATAGGAATAATTAAATGTTGAGTATAGGTGTAACCGGTGGTTTGGGTTCGGGTAAATCGGCCGCGATAAAGATATTTTACGAAATGGGTGCTAATATCCTAAACGCTGACGATATAGCCAAAAACATACTAAAGGTAGACCGCAATATTATCAAAACGATTAAAAATACTTTTGGCGACGATTGCTATATTGACGGTGAATTGCAGACTGCTGTTCTAGCCGACAGGGCATTTAATAATTTCGAAAACCTGCAAAAACTAAACGATATTAGCCACCCCGCGCTAAAGCAGCATCTGGGAAAATATATTGCCGCAACCCGTGCGGTGCCGGGTATTCTAATGGTTGAAGCGGCTATCTTGCTCGAAGCCGGGTATAAAGATATCTTTGATAAAGTTCTTCTTGTGACAGCCAATGAAGATATTCGCATGCAAAGGGCAATAGAACGAAAAAATATTACAGAAGAAAGTATTAAAGAACGAATTGCTCTTCAAATGCCTGAATCCGAAAAACGAAAACATGCAGATTTTATTATTGAAAATAATGGAAATGAAGATCAATTACGCGATGCGTGTAAAGTGTTTTGGGAAAAGATTAAAGAATAAAGTATAAAGATAAAAGTAGGGGTTCGAAAAGTCGAACCCCTTTAATTATCAATTGTCCTTTGTCAATTGTCCATTTTTTTCCGGGTTTTTTCCAAAGATAAATATAAGTCCAGCAACCGCGGCCAAGCCGATCAATAATGAAACAAATACAGGGACGCCAAGAGCTGTGGGAATTAAACAAGCTACAATACTGACACCGGCAACCGGCAAGGCATACATTAGCTGCGTATTAACATGGGCGATATGGTCACACCCGGCCCCCATGGATGACAAGATGGTCGTATCAGAAATGGGAGAACAATGATCACCAAAAATAGCTCCTGTCAACACCGCCCCAATACTCATATACATAAAGCTTGGCTCCGGTGAAACCGCGTAAGCTAGAGGTATGGCAAGTGGCATAAGAATACCCATGGTGCCGTAGGATGTTCCGGTCGCAAAAGAAATAAAGGCACCCAGAATAAAGATGATTGCCGAAAGCAAGAAAGGGGGAATGTTTCCGCTGATCACGCCAACCAGAAAGTCAGCTGTCCCCAATTTCCCAATTACGCCGCTTAAAGACCATGCAAGAATAAGGATTGTTACCGTAATGACCATAGTGCCGGCACCTTTGATCCACGTGTTAACGGCATCTTTAAGTGAAAATATTTTTTGTCGCCACCCCATAAAAATTGCAAGAAGACTTGCAAAGATCGCTGCTTGCGTCAGGGCAATACTGGCATTGGATTCTGCAAAACATTCCCGTAGAAAAATGAAGGAAAAATTACCGCTTACAATAGTGATCAACTCGAGATTGTCAGAAGCCATAATGTTTTGATAGCCATTATAGAAAAGAGCGGCAAAGGCACCTATGATCAGGGTCAATACGGGTACAAGCGCATTGGATATTTTAAGTTTTGTGTTTCCAGAGACGGCAAGTTTTTCAGTGTCAACCGCCGACATGACATTTGCGCCATCTGCAACGACCTTACCCTCAAGACGTGCTCTGCGCTCTGCTTTTAGCATTGGGCCGAAATCACGACGCCATTTTGCGCTAATAAAAATGAAGGCAAGAATCAATAATGAATAAAACCGATAGGGAATAGTATGAATGAAAACGCTATAAGCATTTGCTTCCAGTCCCAAGGCAGCATAACCATGTTTTATCAACCCAAGTTCATAACCGATCCAAGTTGAGATCAAAGCAATATCTGCAATGGGTGCCGCAGTGGAATCAATAATAAAGGCCAGTTTTTCGCGAGAGACTTTCATCTTGTCTGTTACCGGCCGCATGATAGGACCAACCGTCAAGAGGTTTGCATAATCATCAAAGAAAATAAAAATACCCATTAACCACGTGTAAATTTGCGCGGAAGCGGCCGAACGGGCACTCTTGGATAATTTTTCTGCAATTGCACGTGTTCCCCCCATAACCGCGATAAGAGCAATGAGCCCACCGATGGTTAATGTTTGAACCACGATACCGGCATTCCACGAATCAGAAAGCGCAAGAACAAATTCTTGGGTCATTAAAATAAAACCACGAATAATAGCTGTCCACTTTGGGCCGGTATTTAGTACGATCATATAGGCACCGGAAAAGATCCCAATGAATAAAGACACCACAACGTTCTTTGTTACAAACGCAAGCGTGATCGCAACAAGCGGAGGAATAATGCTCCAGGCTTTCCAACCATCAGAAAAGTGGGGAGCAAGAATAGGCATGAGAATGAGAAAAACCAGTAGAAATACAAGGGTAGAGATACGCTTCATATTATTTTACCAATACCATTTTATGAGTTGCCTGAAGTTCATTGTTGATAGTAAGTGCACATATGTAAATACCCGATGGAAAAGCTGATGCATCCCAAGACAATTCATAATCTCCCGTTTCACAAATTTCATTTATTAAGGTATGAACTTTATTTCCCCTTAGATCATAAATGTTAAGTTCAACATTGCCGATAGCCGAAAGCTGGTAGCGGATTGCTGTTCTTGGATTAAAAGGATTGGGGTATATCTTTAACAATTCATGTGTTTCGGGAACGACATTTTTTGTTCCGATCACCACCTTGGGCGTACTGAGAGTAAGGTCATCTAGAGTAATATATCCCGAAGCATGATTATATTTAAAGCCAATATATACCGCTGAATTTTTATAGGGTCGTAGACTGTAAACATATTCCGTCCAGTTTGAATTAGTTGGGGCTATTGTTGCAAGTTCGGTCGTAAAGCTTGATCTTAGAGTATCTGTAAAAGACAAGAGTACTTTGCATTGTTTACCTGGATTTAGCATTTTCCCCCAAAAAGACAAAGCAGCGTTATCGTGGTTGGGTATATGGATTTTTGGAGAGATCAACCATTGATCAAGATCATCAAAACCATAAGCCGTTTCGCCACTTCTGACCATGTCATAGCTTCCATTTTCACCAAAGAATCCACCACCATTGTAGATCCACCCAGCGGACCCAAAACCCTCAAAACCTGTGTAGGCATAACGGGTAATATTATCTTCGTTTGGTTGAATGTTGAAGATAGCTGCTTGCAAATCCGTATAATCATGATCATCTGCAGGGTTTAGGGCTGAAAGTAAAAACCAACCATCATAAGAACCACCCCAGCCCCAGTTGAAATGAAAATAGGTGCTGGTCGTAGTTTGGTAGCCATCCAACAAGAAAGCGTGCCCACCGGTTCCTTGTCCGCGATAGGGTAAAGGTCGCCTGGCATCAAGCTCATGCTTGATCATGGTTTGCCATTCTGTATCTGTATAAGTATGGGATTCGTTGCTTTTTTCTTTCTGTACCATCTCTGTACCATAATCATAATGACTGACCAAAGCATACATTATATCTTCGTAGGAAGCAGATGAACTGCGAGGCTGTAATTCCATTTCAACAGAAACGGCACATTGGTATAAAAACAAAGACACATCCCTGACCTGATCGGCATAAGCCGTTAAAAGCCCATAACGTGTACACAATGAGTCAGGCATGTTCTCATAATCATAATAGGTGGTGTCGTGCCAGGCAGATAAAAGGCTATCAGTTGATTCGCTGTAATACCAGCGTTTTCCATATCCCTTTTGTGGATGTTCGTAGTAGTTCATTAACTGTCCCATAACGACAGCAACACATCCGACAACTGCTTTTTCATCTTCATGGGTCGGTAAAACAAAATATGGAAATTTATCATTATAATAAGGTGATTGATTCCATGTTGATGAGATCAAAGGCTGCACCTCAGACGTAATGGCGGACTTATTTAAGTTACCGGTTTCTGCTTTATTCCAATCCGGGTGCACAATGCGTTCATCAAATCTTAATGCATTTATTTCTTTGTTGTATTGTTTGCAAAAATCATCAAAAGCCGGATTACCTTGATCAACCGGTGCATTTTCCGAATAGGCAAGAATTGCGGGGAAACCATCATCGGCAGAGCTAAGTATAAAGCCACCATTCTTAAACGTACTAAGATATAGATGATCATAAAGTTGCTCACAAGTCGCAAGTGTCTTTTGTGGGTATAAGTTCGCGGCTATAACACGAGCTTGTTCTATGTCCACAGGTGTTGCGAACATAAAAGATAAAATGCCCAAGAGGCAAATGATGCGTTTGAAAGTATTCATGGTTAAGCCCCGTTTAATATAAATAAGTTAAGACTTCACAATGCAAAAGACAATTGACAATTGAAAAAGGACAATTGAAAATTAAATATTTTGTGAGTAGTAAAAAACACACTTTTAGCTTTGAAGATGTAGTTTATTGCAAGGCAAATATTCATATTATCGTTCATCGTTCATCGTTCATCGTTTATCGTTTATCGTTTATCGTTTTTTCGCTAGGAGAGAAATCGTATATTGCAACATGTACAAAAGCATTACCTGCAAAACCGCACTAAATCGTATAAAGAGCAACTATCTGCCATATCACTGGGATTTAAATATATATCGCGGTTGTGTGCATCGCTGTCGATATTGCTATGCCCTGTATTCTCACAATTATCTTAATTCGGGCGATTTTTTCGGGACGATTTATGTTAAGGAAAATATTGTTGAAGCACTTGAAAAACAATTGGCATCAAGGGCATGGAAACATGAGACCATTAATCTGGGCGGCGTAACCGACTCATACCAACCGATAGAAAAAGTAAAAGCTTTTATGCCCGATATTTTGCGATTACTGATCAAGTATCGTACTCCCGTTTCGATTTCGACAAAATCAACCTTATTAATCCGAGATAAAGAGCTTTATATGGAATTGGCAGAAACTGCCGGTGCGCATGTGGCGATCTCGGTAACGACTTTCGATGAGGAGCTGAGAAAAAAGATAGAGCCGGGTTCTTTTTCAACAGTTGACAGGTTCAATGTTTTACATTCATTTAAAGGCACAAAAGTTATGACCGGCGTCTTAATGATGCCGATTTTGCCTTACTTAACGGATAGCAAAGAAAATCTACAAGCTTTGTTTAAGGCAGCACAAGAAGAAAAAGCGGACTATGTTGTACCGGGACTACTGAATCTCCGCCAGCCCACAAAGGGGCATTTCCTTAATTTTATGAAAACAACCTTTCCGGAATTATATCCACTTTATGTTGATTATTATTCCGGCAGGGCAGATAAAAAAACATATCGTGAAAACGTATATGCCCGAATTTCCGAACTGAAGAAAATGTATCCATTATTGCCCAAACAACGACCCTTCCTGCGTGGACCCGAACAGTTAAACTTGTTTTAATCTTAGATATAAAATTTATTTAATAATCCACATACTAAAAGGGAACGCAGATATTTTTTAATAATTATTTATGAAATCTGCGCAATCTGCAAATTATCTTTATCTCTTATGGCTTACGTTTAATATCTTGCGCTATTATGCGCTTGTCTTTCTCTTTCGTTAAAACTTCGGATAACAAGTTTGCCTTTTCTTTTCTTTTCCTTATATTCTAGGCAGTAGTGTAAACTTAATGGAGGGAAACATGAAAAACACTTTACGCATTTTACTTGTATTGACAATCTTGCTAGCGGCCTTTGCACAGGCTGATGAATTTGTAAAGACCGGAATTAATGTGGGTCCTTTACCGTCGGTAGCTTATAATTCGGATACCGGCTTTCAGTATGGCTTGTTGGCCAATATCTTCTTCTATGGAGATGGTGCCATATACCCCGATTATTATCATAATATTTATGTGGAATGGAATCAGACCACAAAAGGTGCCGGACTGGCACAGATCACTTACGATTCCAAGTATCTCATTCCGGGTATTCGCGTAACAGCGGATTTAAGCAATGTTGTAAAAAACGCCTGGGGTTTTTATGGTTTTAATGGTGCCGAATCAAAATACAATGCAGAATGGGTTGACAGAGCAGACCCCCTTTATAAGAACGCGTTGTATTACGCCATGAAGCGAAATCAACTTCGCTTTACCGTAAACCTTCAGGGAAATATTACCGATAATTCTTTCCGCTGGTTAGGCGGACTGGGTATAATGAATTTTACAGTCGGCTCAGCATCAACGACCCGAGCATGGGATTCTACGGCGGTTGTTCAGTCTACCCTGTATGATGATTTTGTAACCTATGGTGCCATAACCCCCGAAGAAGCTGACGGTGGTTTGGTAACCTACGTTAAAGGTGGCGTGGTTTACGACACAAGAGATAATGAGGCTTGTCCAATGAAGGGGTTATGGGAAGAAGTACTTTTGACTTATGCCCCCGGATTTATTGGAAACGAAAGCGGATGGCTGCAATTGGCCGCAATCCACCGTCAATACTTTACACTAGTGCCGGATAAATTATCACTTACTTACCGCTTGGGTTATCAGGGTATTATTGCGGGTCAGCAACCCTTTTATTTGCAGGGAAATATGCCTGATTCAAGAAATAACCGTGATGGTCTTGGCGGAAGCAAAAATGTTCGTGGAATTATGGGCTCACGCCTTGTTGGTGACGGATATGCATATGCGAACGTTGAAGCACGCTGGAAGATCGTTCGTTTCAAATGGATTGGTCAAAGCTGGTACTTCGGCATCAATCCTTTCCTCGATGCAGGTATGGTCGTACAGCCCTATCAATATGTCAAATCAGGAATTGAGGCTTTGCTAAATTCGGCTGACTATTTAACTGGAAATAACGAAACAGTTCACCTTGCCTACGGACTTGGGATAAAACTGGCCATGAACGAAAATATGATCTTGTCCGTGGATTATGGTTTTGCGGGTTCAAGTAATGACGGTGGCACTGGACTTTATATCGGACTTGGTTATCTTTATTAAACAAATATGAAATATTTATTTATTGCGTTGGGCGGCGCTCTTGGTGCCGTCCTTCGCTTTTCAGTCTCATCCTTGCTTTATTCATCCAATGGTAATTTTCCATGGGGAACGCTTGTCGTAAATGTTTTGGGTTCATTTGGGCTTGCGCTTTTTTTGGGTTTGTCTGGAAGCGAACATCACACGTGGAACTTCTTTCTTGCCATTGGGCTTTTAGGCGCGTTTACAACATTTTCGACATTTAGTATGGAAACCTTTCTGCTTTTCAAAACAGTATCTGTATGGCTTGCTATCGTAAACATGGTAGCCAATATGGGGCTTGGTTTGGGTGCTGCGATTGGTGGATTCTATCTTGGAGAATTTCTAAGATAAATTAAGTTTGAGGCTGAGGTTAAGGCTAAGGCTGAGAAAGACAGAACTACAATTTACTCTTTCATGAAGAATCAAAACACCCACAACCTCTATATCATAAGATAAATTTTAATCTCGCCCTTATTCTCAATCTTAATCTCATTACTCAAAATATTTTTCACTGCTATTGCTTTCTGAAGAAAATTATCATAATTTTAATTGATTATTTATAATTGGTTTAAGTGATTACAAGAGCCACTGCCGCATGTTCGGAGTGGCGCGTTTTACATTAACGGGTAATTTAAGGAGTTGTAAAATGGCAAAATACCGCATCGGATGGATGCCGGGAGATGGTGTCGGCAACGAGGTAATGGAAGCCGCCAAGATCGTGTTGGACAAAATGGAATTTGACGCTGAATATGTCCACGGTGATATTGGTTGGGAATTCTGGAAATCGGGAGGGGATGCATTCCCTCAACGAACTATTGACATGTTGAGTACAGTAGATTGTGCCCTCTTCGGTGCGATCACATCCAAGCCAAAAGAAGAAGCCGAAAAAGAACTAATTCCCGAATTGCAGGGGACAGGTAAGGTTTATTTTAGTCCAATTGTCCGCATGCGACAGCTTTTTAATTTACATACGAATATGCGCCCATGTAAAGCCTATGCAGGCAACCCCTTAAATTACAAAGATAATATTGATATCACGATCTTTCGTGAAAATACGGAAGGCATGTATGGTGGAATAGAATTTCATCCACTACCCCAGGATGTTTATGATGTTCTTGATAAGAACCATCCAAAAATGAAAAAATTCAAAGATGCCGGCTTAGATAATATTGCATTGTCTACACGAATAATGACCCGCCAGGGATGTAAGCGTATTGTGACCAATGCTTTTGAATTTGCTAAAACATATGGAAAGAAAGCTGTCACGGTTTGTGATAAACCCAATGTGCTACGTGAAACCGGTGGGCTTATGATTCGTACCGCTCGCGAAGTTGCAAAGAACTATCCGGGTATCGAGCTTTGGGAAACGAACATCGACGCACAATGTATGTGGTTGGTTAAAAATCCGGGTAACTACGAAGTTATCGTTGCAGAAAACATGTTTGGTGATATTCTATCAGATCTTTCAGCGCAGCTGATCGGCGGACTTGGTTTTGCCTGTTCTGCCAATATTGGTGATAAACTTGCTGTTTTTGAACCAACCCATGGTTCCGCCCCGAAATACTATGGTCTGTACAAGGTCAACCCAATAGCCATGATCTTGACGGCAAAGATGATGCTTGACTGGTTGGGTGAAAAAGACATGGCCGAAAAACTTGAAACTGCAGTAGCCGAAGTTATTGAAGAGGGGAAAGTTCGCACTTACGATCTTGGCGGTTCAAATACTTCTTTAGAAGTAGCGGAAGCGATTGCTGATAAGTTGTAAAATGTAAGACGTAAAACGGCGTAACCCGTAAATCGTTTAACATATGAAATATAAAAAGACCCGGCTTTACGCCGGGTTTTTTAACAATGTTAAGCAAAATGTGTAACATTTTGCGATTATGTAAGAAATAATTATTGTAGAGACACGCTATAGCGTGTCTCTACGTGTTATAATATATCTATCGCAAAAGCTTCGCTTTTGCTTAAACTAAAAAAGAGATATTTGAGGATCGATAGGCTTATAAAAATTCATTTGTGTAGCGAGGCGAAGTTTGCTACACACTTGATAGTATGCTTTATTGAGATCTTCAGCATTAGGTGAATCACATTCATATGTATTTCCGAATCGATCGATATATTTTTCTTTTAAACCGGGAAAATGCTTATCAAGCTGATCATAGAACCATTCCCTTTGACCGTGTCGCTGGGTAAGCCCCGGCCACATTAGGGCATATTTGGCTCCAACTTGATGTGCATGTTGAAGCAATTCTGTAATATTTTCACTAGAATCTGTGATCCAGGGAAGAACAGGAGATATAATAATACCCGTATATATTCCAGCGGCAGAAAGGACATTCATTGCTTCAAACCTTTCTGAGGAAACGGGTGCTCCGGGTTCTATGATACGAGATAGTTTATCATCATTTGTTGTAATTGTGAAAGAAACAGCAGCGTAGACTTTTAATATATTTCGCAAAATATCAAGATCGCGAACAACCATATTACTTTTGGTGATGATATGTACGGGGAATTGATATCTGTAGATCAACTCAAGCGCTTGTCGCGTTAATCCCAGCTCTTCTTCTATCGGCATATAAGGATCATTCATACTCCCGGTGCCAATGGTCAATTTTTTTCTTTTTGCCGAGAGTTCTTGTTTAAGCATATCAATTGCATTTTCTTTGATAAGGATGTCCGCAAAATTATCAATTTGATAACAATTACTTCGTGAATCACAATAAATGCACTGATGCTGACATCCCCGATAGATATTCATGTTACAAGAAATGCCAAAAGGGTCAAAACCTTTGCCCTTTAGGGGTGAGAGGATCGATTTAGCTTGTATTTTTTTTATCATAACAGTCACAATTATTTTTAATGTCATTTCGACCAAAATAAATCCGTTTGCTGACGGAGTAATAGGGGTCGAGATGACAAAATATGCACTACGAGCAACAGGTATTTAATCTAAGCAAGATATTAAACCTTATCCGGTTAATCCTGTTATCCTGTCTGGAAAGCACCGGTCAAATTACCATTGCCCTTCTTTAAGGACAGTTTCTATCATCGCCAAATAATTTTCCGGTTTTACATATTCCGGAATGGAGTTCGAAGAACCGGCACACCAGCCACCTTTTCCTTTGGCGATCTCGATAAATTTTCTAGTCAGATCTCTGATTTCATCGGAAGTAGCACGACAAAGTTGATCCACATCGATCCCGCCGCAAAGACAAAGCTTATCACCGACACGATCTTTTAATTCAGCCATATCCATGGAAAGCGGTTCAACGGGGTGTAAGCTGGTGATCCCTATATCATTAATAAGTTCTGGCATCACATCATAAAGCACACCATCTGAGTGATAAATAAAAGGAATATTGCTTTTCTTGGCGAGTTCGCCGATGCGTTTTAAATAGGGGAATAAATTTTCCCGGATAAAATCCGGACTAACCATTAATCCCGAAGAATAAGCAATGTCATCACTATACCAGAGCACTTTAACAAAATCCATAGAGGCCATGGTTTCGAACATACTAAATACCAATCCGCCAATCTTATCAAACATAGCCGATATCAATTCGGGGTCTTCATACATTTTCATGGAGAAATTTTCAAACCCCATCATTTCCCAAACCGTTGTGTAAATATCTCCGTACTGACCGATAATACCCATGTCATCTGGAATTAACTTCCCCGCTTTTTCCATACGAGAATATTCAAGATCGCTTATTTTGGCCCATTGATATTTTTCAAAAGACTCCCAGTCTGTAACCACACCATCATGTTCAGATGACCACGATCTGTCTGCGGCAACATTGGCATTTTTAGCGATCGATCGATTTGTCTCAAGATGTATACCCGGTTGAACTTTTATAAAATCATATCCCAAGCTCCGCATGAAAGCGATCTCATCTTTTACACTTGTAACGGATTTACCCATGATCGCTTTTCGCATATCCGGATGGATCCCAAGTTCGATCAGGGGAATATAATCGCTTGTCTTATTAAACAAGGTTTGCTGGAAATGCTCAAAATTTGGTTTGCGTAAATGCGAGAACATATAAATATCCTTTTAAGCTTTAATATCAAGAAGCCGCTTAGCTTCCCGGACCGCTTGATTTGCGTTTTTAGCATAGCCTTCGGCACCTATCTCTTCGGCAAAGGCAGGTGTAACGGGAGCACCCCCGATAAATACTTTATTGTCAAGTTCGTTAACGCGCAAAAGCTCTATGACGCCCTTCATGTTTTTCATGGTTACTGTCAATAAGGCCGACATGCCGATAATGGCTTCAGGATTATTTTTGGCTGCTTCAAGAAATTTTGGAGCAGGTATATTGATACCCAGATCTACGATTTCAAATCCGGCACCTTCCAGCATCATACAAACAAGATTTTTTCCGATATCATGTAAATCACCCTGAACTGTACCTATTATAACCTTGCCCAGGATAAGATCCGATCCTTCAAGCAAAAAAGGCTTGATCAGCTCGAGTCCGGATTTCATGGCTTTTGCTGAAAAGAGCATTTCCGGGACAAAGATTTCATTTTTTTCATAACGTTGACCCACAATGGTCATTGCGGGAATAAGTCCCTTCATTAATATGTCTTCAACGGCAACTCCATCGGTAATGGCCTGTTTTGTCAGTTCGCGAACACCTTCTTGGCCTTCCATATTCTTTGGGAATTTTGAGGTGGCATCAATGTGTCCTTGAACAACACAATGTTTGATGGATTCAAGTATCGGCATAGCCTCTCCTTAGTCATTTTTAAGCAAAAGAATATATCGTATATATGACATAGTTTCAATAGAAAACGGGGTTTGGTGGACATACTTTGAATAATTGAGGAAATATTAACAGAATAATCAACAAAATGTCTGTTTTATGACAAATGATAAAAATTAAAAACATGAAAATTCAAGCCGCAAACTGCCATTTTATAGATGTTTTTAATTCAAAAATTCCCTAAGTTTTCAATAAATAAATATTTGCTGTCAAAGGAGCTCAAAATGAAACAACTCAAAAATATCCTTCTCGATATTAAGAAACTTGAATCAGCCGCATCGGTATTGCACTGGGATCAAGAAACCTATATGCCGGAAGGCGGCAGCGAATTTCGCGCTGAAGTCCTAGCCTACTTAAGCCTAATGGGACACCAAATGGCGACAGGCCAAAAACTTAAAGATGAGCTGTCCCGCCATATTGATTACAATACTGGTGAATTGGTTAATATTACATTAAGTGACAAAGAAAAACGTTTGGTAGAATTAGTCCGAAAAGATCTAAAAAAGCAGGTAGCCCTGCCCGATGCTTTTGTTGAGGAAATGTCCAAACACACATCGGCAACACAGCAGGTCTGGATCAAGGCACGGAAAGAAAAAGATTTTTCCGTTTATGCGCCGTACTTGGAAAAGATGATCAAATTAAAAAAACAAGAAGCCGAATACTATGGATATGAAGATAAACCCTATGATGCTTTGTTGGATGGTTTTGAACCGGGTATGACCACGGAGCGGGTTGCGGCATTGTTTGGCGGACTTAAAGAACGCCTGGTAAAACTGGTTGAAAAGATTAATTCCGTAAAACAAATTGACGATTCTGTTTTGCAACAATCATTCGATACAAAAGAGCAATGGAAATTTGGAATGAAGATAGCGGAAGCCATTGGTCTGGACATGAACAAAGCGCGCCAAGATGTATCCGCGCATCCTTTTACGATCGGTTTTCATCCCGATGATGTACGCATTACAACACGACTTAATGATAAAATGCTGCTTTCGGGTTTATTCTCCACTATTCATGAGAGTGGACACGCAATCTATGAACAAGGATTACCCAAAGAACAATATGGCACACCATTTGGAGAAACAGCTTCATTTGGTATCCACGAAAGCCAATCACGTCTTTGGGAAAATGTCATTGGACGATCAAAAGAATTTTGGACCTATGCCCTTCCGCTCTTAAAAGAACATTATTCTCAATTAAAGGATGTAAGCGTAGCCGACTGGTACCGCATGATCAATGTGGTCAAACCGTCTATGATCCGCGTTGAATCGGATGAGGTTTATTATTCTTTGCATATTATGCTGCGTTTTGATATTGAAAGTGCGATCATCAATGGTAATATAAATGTTAATGATATTCCGGCTTTGTGGAATGTAAAAATGAAAGAGTATTTTGGGATCACACCAAAAGATGATGCTGAAGGTGTTCTACAGGATGTTCATTGGTCATTTGGCGGATTTGGCTACTTTCCATCATATGCCATGGGCAACCTATACGGCGCCCAGATCATGGAACAAGCAGAAAAAGAGATCCCGAAGCTTTGGGAAAAAGTCCGCAAAGGTGAATTTTTGCCGCTCAAAAAATGGTTGAATGAAAAAATTCACAAACATGGTCGTTTTTATGATCCGGAAGATCTGATCAAGGTTATCACGGGTGCACCCCTGAGCCCGGATCCATTTATGAATTATCTGGAAGCAAAATATAAAGATATTTACGGATTGTAATAAAACCACAGATTACGCAGATTTTCACAGATAAAATTGAAGAAGCGCGTGAGGGTGTGAGAAAAAACGAGAAAATCTCGTCATCCTGAACTTGCCTGCAGGGCGGAGTCCCGAGATTTGAATAGTGTGAATTATAAATGTGCTTTCAATTGAACCGGTTTATATTGACATTTTAATTCCATTTTGTGTTAACCAATTTTTATGTTGTTGATAATTGGGCATTTTTTTGTCCAGTTCGTTCCAAAATTCCGGTGAGTGATTGGGATATTGTAAATGTACCATTTCATGTGTTATGATATAGTCAATTACTGGAACCGGTGCCATGGCACATTTCCAGTGGAAATTTAATCCGTGTTTAGGTGTCCAAGATGCCCATCGATTTTGTAATTCCATTACTTTAATGGATGTTGGCTTTTCCTGAAACTTTTGTTCAATCAATTTTAATCTTTCTGATATTTTCTGTGATGCCTTTTCTCTGTAAAATTGTTCAAACACAATGTTTGCTTTATCAAGTTTGTTTTTATCTATGGTTAAATAGCCCTTACTTAATTTTAGTGGGACATCCTGATTTTCTACTATTGAAAGCCTGTAATTTCTGCCAAAATATAAAAATGATTGTCCGTTTACAAATTTGCGGTTGACTTTACCTTGATTCAGTTCTTTCCATTTAGCAAGCTTTGTAAATATTTGATATTGCTTGACTTTTACTGCTTCTTCAATTTTTTCATTGCTTGTTGTTGTAGGTGCCAAAACCCGAATAGAACCGTCTCTTTCGATAAAAATACTGATCGTTTTTCGGCGGTCGGTTTTTTCTATTTTTATGTTGATCTCTTCTAATTTCATCTTAGGTCTGTTTCTCTGATTTTGGCAAGTTTTATTAGTTCAGTAGTTAATTCTGCTGCTTTATTTGCCAGTGTTTCGATACCAGAATAGTGAATTTCATCTTCAATGAGTCCTTCAACTCTTTTGCGTTCCGATGCTTTGGTCCAAAAGTTTCTTATTTCTGCTGTTTCTTGCAATATTGGCATAATAATTTGGATTAGTTCTTTCGTCTTTGCTATATCATTTTTGTTTTCGTTTTTAATATTGTTTTTTAACAATTCATAAAATGGTGCTTCTACAATAGAAATTCCTTCAATATTTTCTTTTCGACCTTCTGCCATTTCTTTACGTAATTTCTGCAATTCGTCAACAATGGTTTCCCAATTTTCTTTGTAAGCGCTTAAAATGGACTCCAAGCGGTCTTTGAAACGATTGTAAAGTGTTGGATCATTTTCAAGATTCACTTTTATATGCCAGCGAATGGCATGTTCCATTTCAGATGCTTTTGATTTTGGTGTTTTATTTAGATGATCTACTTTTTTACCAAATTCATCAGAAAGAATAGAAACCTGCTGAACTTTTGTGTCTATACCGATTGATAGTAAATGTTTATCAATGAGTTTGCGAACTTTATCAGAAGCCCATTTTAAATCCATTGTTTCATCTTTGTAGCGGTCTTTTATTCGCCAAATGATATAGCCCAAACGCTTTGCGGGAATCCAATATTCAATGCCTGCTTGTACATTAAATAATAAATCTAAACTGTCGAAAAAACTTTTGGAATAAGTTAATAGTTCTGCTCGGAATTTCATGTTTTTTGCTGTTTCGATACATTTTTCGGCAAACTCAAATTCTTTAGTTTCATCAGTAAAATTTTGACTTAGAAATATTTTAATGTCTTTGAGCTTATTATCGATAAATAAATCGAGTAAGCGTTTATATCTTGCTTCGAGTATTGGAATTTCTTTGTTAATATCACGAAATACTTTTTGGAAGTTTTCAAGCTGTAATTTGTCTTTGTCGGTATAAATACTCAAAGCATCGCTTAAATGCTTTGTAACGCCAAAATAATCCACAATTAAACCAAAGGATTTACCGTGTTTTGTTCTGTTTACTCGTGTAATTGCTTGGAACAAATCATGTTCTCGTAAGCTTTTATCCAAGTACATAACTTGTTCAATGGGCGCATCAAAACCTGTAAGCAAGCGGTCACAAACACAGATAAAACCAATTCCAGTTTCAGGTTTTTCCGGATCAAAATCGGCTTTGAAGTTGTCGATGGCATTCATCTCTTGAGCTTCACGGCGTGCTTTGCTGATATAACCCGGTTCATTATTGCCTGAACTTGAAACTATGGTTGCCACTTTTAAAAATTCCAACTGTTGTATTAGTTCATCGTCTCTTTCTTCTTCGGGCAATGCTTTCAATACGGCAATTTTGTTTCGAATGGCAATTTCCAGTTCATATTTATATCGAACAGCAGCGACAATACTCGATGCAACAACCTGTGCTTTAAAGCCATTTACGAGAATGTCTTTATAATAATGTTCAACTATATTTTTGGCAATACAAGCAATACGCTCTTTTGACTCTAAATAAGCGATAAAAGAACCATATCGGCGCTGAATTTCTTCTTTTTCTGCCTGTGAACGTTGTTCAAACATGTCTTCAAATTCTGTATCAAAGGATTCTTTGTCGTCCAATTTGTCTTTCGATACTTTGCCAATATATTTTATTTCAACGGTTGCGCGGTCTTTAATGGCTCTATCAAATTTGTAAGTGTCAATAAACGGTTCTTCGTTAACTCCTGTTTTGCCTCCAAATCGTTCGTGCGTTTTTATTTTATGCCTATCTGTAAGTAATGGTGTGCCGGTAAAACCGATACGGCTTGCATTTGGGAAAGCTGAAAATAGATTATCGCCCATATCTCCACCCTGTGTGCGGTGGGCTTCGTCAACCAGCAATAAAATACGGTCGCTGTTGTTAATGGGGTCAAATTTTTCAAATTTTGGAACCATACCCGCGTTAATAAGCGATTGAGCTGAAATATTCTTTTCATCTAAAAATTTATGGATCATTACCATATTGACATCGCCAGTATCATCGCTTAATTCGTTTAACTTATTGCGGCGATTAATGATGCGTACGGGCTCACCGGTCATGGAAGCTGTTTCAGAAAGCTGGTCTTCTAAATCGGTGCGATCAACAATGAAAATTATTTTCAGATCTTTTAGGTCGTCTAAAGAACGGATTTTACGGATAAGAAAAACCATGGTCAGACTTTTCCCGCTGCCTTGTGTATGCCAAACCACACCGCCTTTTTCCATTGGCGTATTTCCAGCACGATAATTTTCTATAATTTTACCAACTGCACGGTATTGATTGTAACGGGCAACGATTTTTACTTCGGTTCCTTTTTTAATTTCTATAAACAGTGTGAAGTGCTTTAGAATGTCAATTAGGATTTCTTTGTTTAGCATGCCATGAATCAAAACTTCCTGACGTTCTTCGTTCGGTGGAAAATCCACCACTTTATATTCTTCGGGAAAAATGTCCACCCAATTGCTGTAAAAATCAAATTCTGCGCTGATGGTTCCAACTCGTGCTTCTGTGCCATGGGTGATAATGCTGAATATATTGTAATGAAACAAACGTTCTTCGCCTTCTTTAAAACCATAGTCATCATCGCGGGTGTTGGCATAGCGTGTAATCTGCAAAAAGGCTTCGCTTAAAGGCTCTGCCACATCAAAATCTTTGGCTTCTATAACACAGATTGGCATACCATTTAAGAATAACACAATATCCGGAATAATGCCCTGTCGGCTTGCACCCGGCGTTATTAAACGAAATTGGTTAATGGCAATAAATGAATTGTTGTTGTAGTTTTTAAAATCAACCAAACGTACCGTTGGGTCTTGTTCGCCGGTGAGTTCATTTTTAGCAACCGATGTACCTTTAAGCAGAAGTCGATGAATTTCTTTATTGGCTTCATGCAGACGTTTACCGGGAAAATTTTGTATTTCATCAAGCAATTCATTCAGTTGCTTGTCGGTCAGCCATTCTGTGCCATCTGCTGTAGTGTTTATCTTTTTTACGGCTTTTTTGAATTCATCGGGCAACACCACTTGTTTAAAGTTTTCTCGCAAACTTTTTTGCGAGTCCTGTGGAATGCCAATGCCTTGGTTAATAACGTGCCAGCCCAATAAGCGAAGCTTATCTAAAAAGGGTTTTTCTACGTTTATATATTCAGCCATAATTTTACCCTTATAGTGTTAATTTATTAATTCTGTTATTCAATATTCGAATTCTATCTAACAATTCTTCAAACGCCAGCGATTTTCCATAGATCATATTTTCCTGCATTTGTTCATAATCTTTTTTCCATGCATTCAATACGCTTTGTGGTGGTATTAAATTTAGTTTGCTTGGCAGGTGCTTTGAATAATCTATCCCTCTTACGGGTGTGATGGTTTTCCGGTGCTTGATGATGTTTTGATATAAGTCCATATTGGATAAGGCTTTAATGGCATACTCAGAATCCATTATTTTTTCTATATCGTATAAATGGCGACTCAAACGATTAACCTTAATTCTAGCGGGGGATTTTTGAAATTCTTCGTGAATAAGAAAGATTTTCTCTAAGAAAGTTCTTTCGGGATTAACGGTAGGAATGCTGATCTTCGTATCGGCAAAAGCTCTATCTTTATAATATTCGCCTACCAGTGTATTGAATTTTTTTAGGGTAAAAGGTTCTATTAATGAACGACTGCCTATTTCGACTAACACACGCGATTGTATGTAGTCCGACTTTTCGATAAGCCCAGGGTAATGAATCTCGATAATTAAAGGATCCTGATCATTGGATGTTGGCTCGGTCAATTTTAGCTTAACATCTTGTAGACCGTAGTCATGAAAGGCCTTTTCCAAAAGAGGAAAGTATTCTTCGGATATAAATTGAAACGAACGCAAACGCAGTTTTTTTACTTGTGATTTAGTCATCTCTTTATCGAATCCAAGAAATTTTCTATCCAGTGCCAGATCGATATCTTCTGAAAAGCGGTCGATCAACCCCCAGGCTTTGCTTAATGACGTGCCGCCTTTAAACACGGTGTGTTCGGCAATTTCCGTATTAAAAACCACATCAAGCGTTTTAACTACCCACCAGTCTTTTTCTACAGCAACAGCAGGTAGCCCCGTATTTTTACTAATTTGATTAAAGATATTCTTTTTGGTGTCGTCCGGCAGTTTAAGCCATTCATTTAGTGCTTTATGATTCATTGGTTAAATTTTCCAAAACAGGTTTCATAATTTCTTTTATCCAGACAGGGGCAAGACGAATATCATGCTGCAGGCGGGTAATTTTTTCTTTTTTAAGCAAATTTTGAATTATTTCTATCTCTATTTCAGTTACATTCTCTTTGCCTATGGTTCGCAGGGCCTGAATAAGCAGTTTACTTATTTCACCCACAGCAGCAACATTTTTAGGTGTCGTCTTTTTAAATGTAATTGTATTTTTCCCTATCTTGATTTTACGTGCGGCGCCATCGGTAAGATAGATAATGTTTAACGGTACCTGCGTAGAAAGCCCTAGTTTATTAAGGGCAAAAATGCCAGTGGGTACAATCCGGGCCCGGTCTCTTTTAGCAATGGCTTTGGCGATTTCTTCAATGCCGGGTGTGATGATGCCGATGATAGAATCTTTTTTAGGACGGACATAAATTCCTGTGGCAATCCGTTCCAGTTGACCAGCATTAGTCAGGCGCTGCAGGGCTTTTTTTACTGCTTCGGTATTTCCATAAGCAATAAAATTTTCGATAAAAAATAGCGAACCCCTCCCTGCTTTTTTTATTCTGCTAAGTATTTTATTTTCAATGTTATCACGCATATTTATTACCTATTCTTGTCCCTAATTTAGTATATATTCGGGACAAAACAACTAAAATATAATTGTCTGAGGCATGACTATTAAGATTTACATGATTTTCTGATTTTTAATCATTCCTGAATTCAACAAGTAAGTGCAACTGAAAGAGCTTTGTAAAAACAGGCAAGCT
>CAYNBL010000017.1:0-26913 GCA_964395205.1 uncultured bacterium
AAGTTCTGATCTTTGACATACGTTTCTTAGCAGTTAGACTTGTATCGGTGATCGTTGGGATGATCTCATCATGTAGCCAGCCTTGAGAGCGTCTGTAGCGATGATTTACCATAGCTGTATCAAGATCATTATCAAGGGCTATCTTTTCAAGAAAATCATCTGCGCAAGGATGTGAAAAAAGTAGTTCTAAAGATGTTTTAGTTGAAAAAGAGACGCGTTCTGATATATCATGTGCCATGCGATCTGCCAATAGAGGAATATTTCCTTTATCGCCGATTTTGCCCATCCAGTTGACAGTAATGCGACGGATCAATTCACTGGGGTCATTTATTGTAGTTTCCAATAACTTGCGAAAAGCAGGCGTGCGTAAAGTCGCCAATGATTTTAAAGCTTCTAGCCTTACATTAGCTGATGGATCTGTTGAATAAATATCAATAAGCTTTGTTTCAGCTCCCAAATCCAATTCATGAGTCATTTTATAAACTCCCAGAGTTCGCAAGCTGGGTTCTTTTGATTTTAAAAGTTTCTTGTATGAACTCTTGGTGATCATGGAATTATTTTCTTTGAAATGAAAAGTTGGATCACCAATAATTTGAGATTCAAGGTAGGTTCTTGTAAGATGCCATTCGCCGATGGGAACACCGTATTTTAAGAGTCCAAGCATTTCGTTTGCCCAGATATCTTGGCGGACATTCACCGTATTGGCGACCCCGGCAATGACATTGCCATCACCGAAAAGATGTGTCCCTGAAATATAGTTAGGCATATAGAATTGTCCATTATAGCACTCGTCAAATATAAATACTTCGGCCCCTGTTTTCATGTTTTTAACATCATCGGCCCATAAATCTATTTTCGCTTCATAGATGGAATCTTCAAGAATAGTTTCCGGATCAAAAACATCTTCAACCCAATGTTCTGGGATGTCGTAATTTGTGATATAATATTCCCTAGCTTCATCGAGATTCCCACGACGTTTGGCTGAGCGTAGTTTACTTCGAACAAAACGTTTAACTTCTTCGATGTTCTCTTTTGCATTTCCTGCCGGAGGATAGCCGGTTAGATACTGAACGTCATCACCACCGTGAGCATGAAAGATAACCATATCTAATTCAGGAACCTGCAGTTCTCTCATGATGATCTTTTTCATATTGCGAGACATTGTATGTTCATAATTTTTGATCTTACCACCGGGTATAAATAGATCCGGAAATTGCTCTTTTAACATCAGAGTGTGATTTTCCCAGGCATTAAGTGATTCCGAATGATATCCATGACCGGTATAGGTCATCATATTATCCAGCACTTCCGGATTACTTTTTTGATAAACGGCACGATCCAGATATTTTGCGATCATTTCATATTTGCTATCATCATGTACCGGTGAAATAATACGACCGCTGTAAAAATCTTTTTCTATGTATTGGGGTGATTTTTCTGAAAGTGAATAATAGAACAAGAGCGGATTTTCTTCATCTTGTTTTAAGAAGTCGAAAACAAGATCAGGATCATCATAATAGCGGTCCGTAGCCACAGAGATACGTTGCTGACTTTTAAATCGAGTTTGGTCTATCTTGAATGCAGATGTTAAATGCTGAGCATCCTGAACCATGGCAATAGGAATGTCACCGATAAATACGGCGCCTTCGAGATCACTTACTGAAGACAGCGCTTCCCGAACGGATTCCGGATTTTCCCAAGCTTGAGCAAAAAGAGCGACATTTTTACCCTCTTCTTCTAAAGCTCTACAATAATTGTCGACCGATGACTTAGCTTTATCATATGTAACATTATCAACAACAACCGCAATAGTTGGTGCTTTTGCAAAAGCCACGATGGTTGTAAAAACAAATAGAGCAGTGATTATTTTTTTCATTTTTATCCTTTTTCAGAGACAAGGCAATGCCTTGTCTTTACAACATTAGAGTTAATCTATTATATCAATTCAAGATCATCATCTCATGAATAGATCTCTCCGCTATGGCACTAAAGTGCCTCCGGTCGAGATGACAGTCCCTGTCTCATTTCACGTCTTATGATTCAAAACAGACCGATCAACTATAAAGCTATCGTCCCTACGGGACTCCTTGAATAATGAACAAGGATTAACGATATGCGATTTTCGAAGTGATTATTTACTTCGTCATTCAAAACTCCTTGTTCCTTGTTCGGATATCGATTCTTCATTCATCATTTATCGCTTCTTCTCGACTCGACCATCCGGCAGATCCTCTCTACGTTCGGACGCCAGCCGGAAGGTCTTTACGTCTCACGTCTCACGTTTTACGATTCACGTCTTTAAAACATTATGTCAATTTGCGTTTGTGCGCTATGATAACTCGCATCAGAATTGATAGGGTTAACATCTTGATAAGTTACGCTTAAAGCAATGAACATATCTTTAACCGGGAATGTAACCTTTAGCCCGGCTTGTAATACCTTACGGTCCCGAGAATAATAAGCGATCTCTTCTGCTGTGATCATATCGTAATACCAATCAGACATTGCATCATATACAATACTTTCGCCAATCTTAATATCATTATAAGCACTGGTTAGCTCGTAGAGAATTCCTTTACCTTGGTAGGCATATGTCATATTAATATGTAGGGTGTTTCCCGGAATGTAATGCAAGAGACCCAGGAAATTATCTTCACGTTTAATATCCTGAAATGAATAAGATACGCTTCCTGTCCAGGACTCATTGCTTGATGGATGGTAGGGTAGCGATAAGCCACCTTCAAAATGGCGATGGGAAGAGTTATAAATTTGTGCATTCAGAGTAGGGTGAAAACCATTGGCATTTGACCAGTATTGCTTAAAGAAGAGATCGGCATTCAGGAAAGACGTCACCTTTGACTTAATGTCTACGTGATAGTAAAAGCGTGTCATATCCCAATTCCCCTGTTCAACGGGATAAGAACCCCCATCTGTGATCTGTGCTTGAGAATATTCATAATTCGTTTCGCCCAGAAGCCTGCCGCCAAGATCAAAGTTTGCAGAAAAGCCATATCCTTGGATATTTTGCAAGCGTTCTTCACTTGTCTCGGCGTAGGTTAGGAGTGAACGATCCAATCCGCGGATACGCATAAAAATGGGAGAGCGGCCTTGTTCCAGACTGTATTTTTTGGTTTCGATATCTTCCTTGAACTGGAAATAAGATCCCATTAGTCCCAATGATGATCTTTTACCCTGAAAACTGATCGCCGGGCGGATATGCAGGTCATTGCGTTTAACATTGGGTTTGGGGAAAACGGACTTAAATTGCTCATCTACATTATAAAATACATCAACGGCCAGACGAGTAACTTTAGATAGCGGATATGAGAAAATGATATTCCAGTCAATACCGTTCAGGTTAAAATCTCCACTCGTGCTATCTCCAAAGTAGAAAGGAATGTCGATATTGGTTTCGGCATTATGTAGCCATAATTTGTTTTTACGTGCTTCATTTCTATAGGCAAAACGGCCGGCAAAAAGGATGCCATTGTCCATTTCCTGATAAGCTGATACTTCAAGGTTATGATAATTCTTTGCTTCAGGTGAAAAAGGTAAACGATACTCACCGCCACTATTGTTGTAGCGATATTGAAAGGCGTAAGAATAGGGGATATTTTCCGTTGTGAGATATGCCGGATTTCTATTGGGCAATTGCGCCGTGAGATCAGAAAGAATATCCAGATAAAGGTATTCGCTTGAAGGGGCTTGCGCCAATGCAATACTTATAATAGTGAAAAGAAGAAGTGCTTTTTTCATTCTGCTGTCTCCTCTTCAACAAATCCCGGAGTCGGGGGTTTAAGAACATGGAAATCCAGACTGCTGTTATTGTTGTCCATCAGGATCATTCTTCCATCTTCATAACGGTCAATATAGCGTTCGACTGATTGGCTGGAATAAGAGGGGATTCCACCGGTTAAACCGCCGTCTATGCTTTCGTCAATTCGTTTCATATTGAATTCTGTGACATTATCTCGATATTCAACACCATCGATCACATCAGATTTGGGCAAAAGGATTCGATTGAACTCGTCATAACCCAGTTTGTAAGGTTCATTTACTTTCATGAGCAAGACAGCATTGCTGAAAACAGAATAAAGGAAATCAACACCGTATTTATGATGGATCTGTATCATATCGGGAACAGAAATATTATTGACATCACCTTGATCGGCGACATAATATTCAAAGTCTGAATCCAGCAAGTTTATGCTGTTGATCGGATAGGGAGAATGGTCAATGGCATCTTGGGCGATCACCTTGAATTCACCAGGGCCAATGGGATAATCATCACCATCGCCGGGGAACATATAAGCATGAACCGCATGAATAACACTGTCATCGGCAAATCCATATTCTACATCAGCAATAAGCAGACTGTCCAAATAAATGGTTTGAGAACTGTTATTGTATATCTCTGTGAACTGGTCGTGAAAATATTGAGGGACCGGATTGGGAATAGCACCTGTATAATAGATCTCGGAGATCACAAGGGCGCTGGTCCGGGATGTTTGAGCGATAATTCTCAGATCCAGGGTATCATTATCTTCTATAAAAAGAGATGTATCTTGCAATTGACCGTTAATAATAATGATCTCAGTTATACTTACACGGTTTCCAGAGGCTAGAATATTATATCTGTCCGGAAGCAGGTTATTAAATACAGCGACTCCCAGGGAATTTGTTTCCCTTGTGCTGACATCTCCATAGGTAATGGACTGCAAGGTTACATTTGCGCCGCTAACCAAACTGTCCAATCCCTCGGCTGTAGTATCAACAATTGTCACCTGCGCGGAAAAACGCATGGATGCCGGCGGTGTAATATTTAATGCACAGCTTACTGCGATCACGAAAAAAATGAAGCATACTGTGATAAAAGTAATTTTGCGAAATTTATTCATAGCTATCCTCATCTATTTACCTAAGTTCTGAAAGAGTTGATCGATCTTTGTGCTGACTTCAATTCCAAAATACAAAGCCGGATTTTCCATGGTATAGGATTGGGTCGTGGAACGTATTCGTTGATACAGGGGTCGCGAATTAAAGAAGTTATTTACATAAAAAGAAAATTCTGATGCTTTACCGAGTGATTTTGAGACCCGGAAATTAAAGACCCAGATATTTCTCCTATTTTCTTCAAGATACCAATAATCGTCATAGGTTCTTTTATATGAAGAACTTGTTATGGCAGCTCGTTCCGCTTCGTTGAAAAAGACCTGCTCGCCATAAACATTTAGATATCCTACAGCAAGAGAATCGTCCAGCCCATTATAACGGTCCTTATCAAAGACGACTTGCTGAGCTGAAAACGTTGCCCATGCACCCAATTCTTTGATCTTGAAATCTAAATTATAATTGATATAGCATTTTTCACGTTCTATGGTTACGGGTGAAAAGAAAGGATTGACATCTTGCCCAATATTGGGATCATAAATATAACCTCGATAATCATAAGAATTATCTTTCCAGCTATAAGTATAGTTGTAAGCTGCTTGAATACGCAGACGCATATTAAGAGGCGTTATGGGTTTGGTCTTGATCGAAACTTCAAGTCCTTGAGTTTCGGCTGTCAGAGAATTTTCATAAACCGTATAGGTTGTAGATATGGAATCTCTGATAGGTGGATCAATTTCAGATATAGAATAATCGTATTTAAAAACAAAGATCGAGTTTTTGCCTGTGCTGGCGAAACCACCATAAGTTGTGTTTTTATATGCGGTCATACTTAAACCGACATCGCCAATGCGTTGATCCAAGCTTCCTTCCCACTTAACTTGGCGGGATGCTGTAAGATTTGGATTTTCTCTTGAATAAATATAAGTAGAAACAATAACTAGAGAATCCACGATATTATTTACGTCATCTACATCAAGATAAATAGGGTTGGGATGTAACATCGCCATGGAGGGTGCTTTAGATGTTTCTCCATAGCCAAAGCGTATTTGAGTTGTTTTAGTTGGATACAGAACTAAATTTAATCTTGGATTAATAAATGTTCCATAGTCACTGGCAAGCAGTTTGTCATCCCCGTAGGATTCTACGCGGGCGCCCAAATTTACCTGATAGGGTATAAGTAGTTCACCTTTGATCTTATCTTCTATGTAGAGTGATGATGTTGCAAGTCCGGGAATATCATTGTATGGACGGGGACGAGAGCGTTTAATACCACCGGTTGTTGGAGGAGTCAAAGGATCAAATACTCGCCCTTCACCGAGATTATATTCATCTCTGAAGGTTACTCCGGCAAGAAAACCATGCTCCATTCCAAGTAAATCGAAACTTGCTGCATAATTTAAATTGTAATAAAAATTGTAAGCTTCACCGTTTACAAACAGTTCGGAGATATAATTTTGGACATACATTCCCGTATCTGTCCCTGCTTCCATTAGATCCGTTACGTAAGTATTATCTGTTGAGATCAATCGCTTTGTATAAGAATTTTGCTTTGTATAGTTTGCTGAAAAGTCAAATTCGATTTTTTGTTGGGTTGTGAGTAAGTAGGTGCTTTGATGGGCAAAGCGCAAGGTATAGTCACGGTTGTATTTTTCTCTCAGATTAAGATCGTCCGCCCGTAATTCACGTTCATCAAAAGCACGGGTGTAATATAAACGATTTTTCATAGTATATAGATTTTGCATCAGTTTGCTGGTTAGGGCAAGCTGACCTGCGATACGGGAATAGTTTTCTTCTGGAATACGTTTATCGCGAACTGCGTAAGCGTAGTTCAGGTTATAGTCAAGATGGTGGATATCGTTTAATTTGAAACCGCCTCCGATGTTGGCTTCCTGATTGTAAAAATTATATTTGAATTTGATGCGGTGATTGAAAATCTCCGATTTTGTTTTTACTTCAATGATCCCCGAGGTCAGATCGCCATATTTTGAGGAAGGGATACCGCGAATGATCTCGACAGATTCAATATTATCTGCCGGGATTTGACGCATATCCAATCCGGAATTTTCAGTTGTTAAAAGTTGTCCGCTTGTGGTTGTGGTCTTTGTATCGATCTGTAAGTTTGCATTATTGGAAAGCGGTATATTGTCAACCCTAATTTGTGCCCCAAAATATTCATTGTCATCCGCATCGTCCTCGATGGATGAAGCGCGTATACCCACTTGTTTTTTTTCTGCCATTCCCGGATTCTCGAAACGGATGCCAGGTGTCAGTTGCATAACATCACTGAGGTTAGATGCCTGCATATGCTCTATTTCGCCACTGGAAATACGGGTTTTTGTTTCTGCCTCTGTGGGAAGCAATTCACGATCGGCTTGAACCACAATCCCCCCGATCTCAAAGTATTCGAGGATCATTTTAAATGATCTTTCAAGAGATTTGCCATCCTCCAACGTGATCTTTTCTTCAATCGTTTTATAACCCATGAAGGATACATTGATCGTGTAGGTTCCGGCGGGGATCTTAATATAAAAATACCCGTTCTTATCCGTCGCACTGCCTTGCAAAGTTTCTTTTATAATAATGTTCGTTCCCACAAGCGGTTTTTTATTTTCATCGAAAACATAACCCTTGAAGGTTGCAGGCTCTGCGGCAAGTAAGAGTGAACAAGTTGCAAGTAGGAAGCATAATTTTTTTAGCATATATAAAACCTTTGTTTATCAAGAAAAGTATAATAGCACATATTTTGCTAAAAATCAAATGAATGTGTGTGTTTATTGATGAATAATTGGGAAATATTATTAATAATTGATTAATAATAAAAAGAGTATGGAACGGTTTAAACCGTTCCGTACAGGTAAGAGGCATGAAATCAATAGCCCCGGGTTTAAACCTTTGTGATGTGGGTCACATTATGATTTTATGTATTGATATTTAATGAATATTAGCTTATAAAATTATACGTAGGGGCTGGACATATATAGCATGAGTATCCCAAAACTTAACAAACGTAGGGGCTGGACATGTCCAGCATAAGTATACCAAAATCCAACAAACGTAGGGGCTGGACATATATAGCATAAGTATACCAAAACCCAACAAACGTAGGGGCTGGACATGTCCAGCCCGATAATTGGAGTGAATATAAAAAAACGCAGATCAAATAGATTATTGAATTTTGATTATAATGCATCGGGTTCGTATTTCATTACAATTTGTACATATAAAATGAATTGTATTTTTGGCGATATTATCAGTGAAAAAATGTTATTAAATGAATGTGGCGAAATTGCTAAAAAATATTGGTTAGAGATTCCCGAACATTTCCATCGCACTGAAATGGATGAATTCATTATTATGCCCAACCATATCCATGGAATAATCAATATTATTGATGACGTAGGAGTTCGACATGTCGAACTCGAATCCAATAAATATCAAAAAATCATTCCGGGATCGATCGGTTCAATAATACGAAGCTATAAGAGCGCAGTTACAAAATGGGTACACCAAAATACATCAACTCAAGATGTTTGGCTAAGAAATTATTATGAACATATTATTCAGAACGATAAAGAATTGGATCAAATCCGTGAATACATCCAATTCAACCCATTAAACTGGCAAATTGAAAAAAATGAACATCTAAATAAATATTGGTAATAAAAAAAGGGCTGGACATGTCCAGCCCCTACGTTTATTTAATAAAATTAATCTTCAGGTTTAATAAGAAGCACACCGATAAGACCAAAAACACCGGTAAAAAGGACGAGTACATAGTCGAACCAAGGGCGTTTGCGTGAAAAAAGGACCAATACAAGTAAGGATACGGCAATACCGGCCAAACCTTCCCACCAAAAGCAATCCATTTGTACCTTGACCCACTTCATTGGATCGTAAGTACTTAGTTCAAAAGGAAAGAGAAAGCTCTTAACAATTGAAGCAGGTCGTTTCTTGTACGGTGTCCATGTTTCTACATGTTCGGCGATCTTATTGAAATCGTTATCAAAAACGATCATCTGCTTGAAGCCATTACCTGAGATTTGAATATGTTTGTTAACAGGATAAGTATAAACATAAATGGTCATTTCATCGGCGATATAGCTATATTTCGGATCATCGGGAACGGTAGGGATCTGTTGAAGTTTGTAATTATCATAAGTGATCAAGTAAACTTCATTATCATCTGTAAGCAGCCAGCCGTAAAATTCTTTGCGCATATTTTCTTTAATGAATATTTGACGGATTCCCAGATTGGGGTCAATACCGGTCTCAACACAAACCGGTTCATCTTTGATCATTTTCAGCTGAAAGACCTTATTGTTGGCATCTTTGATGAAGTAACCTTCATCGAAAGATTTGCGGTTTGTCTGGTTCGCCGCAACGATCTTTGCCGGGAAAGAAAAGCCGGTCGAAAGCATGGCTTCCTGAAATTTATGTGATTTTTCTTCCAACACTGAATTTGAAACAGGATCAAGGAATTCAATAGTATTGTCTAAACGGAAGACATCATCCGGAATAATAAGCTGTGCATAATCCGGTTCAGCTTCGAACATGATATAAAGCGGGACAAAAGGAGAACTGATATCCTTGGGCTGGATACGGAAGAACTGTGAATTCCTGCGGATGCTTTTTGAACTTAATTCAAAACCATCGATCTCAGCGGGCAGTAGTCCCCATTTATCCAGGTTAGCATAATACGTAAAAGGTAAAAGTTTGTAGTATTCACGTTCAGAATAGCTGTTTCCTTGTATATCTTTGCGTTCGGTCTGCCCCATACCATGATGCTGGGTATAGACAAATTCATCGATCACCGCGGAATAATTCAGGCGAGGTGTATTCACTTTCTTATCAAAAAGCATTGAGAAAAAATCCGGCAAGTATAGCGCGGATACCACAACGATAAGAAGGATGATCGTATATCTTGAAATTTTATTTAACATAATAAGTACCTTCTTTTTAATTATTTGCTTCCACGGCGAAAACGATGGCCGGCAAACATAATGGTAAAAGGCATGACGGCCACGATCAAGATCAAAACCCACAGGCGTTGATACTGATCATAGGTCGATGCACGGAAATTCAGTTCGATCAAACCATAAGCTGCAACCGCGTAAATAATGCGGTAGACCCAAGTGGGTTCCAGAATGATAAAGGAAGCCATGAAATACATGGCAGATCCACCCAGAAACCAGGGAATCGTTGTCATCAGAACCTTATGTACAATCTCGGCTGGATAGGTCATCGAAATAACCAACCAAAGCCCGAAGAACAGAAAAACTATCTCGATCAGTAAGAACATGTAACCAAATCCTGTTGATGAGATGAGCAGTTTCTTTTCCGAGATCGGTAAATGATAAGATAAGCGCATGCGCTTATTGTTCATTTCCGGTACAAATTGGATCAGCGCAAATACTAAACCCGTAATAAGCGGAAGGACCTTTACAAAAACAATATTCTTGAGTAAAAGGCTTTTTCCGATAACAAACATCCAGTTTGAAAATGCACCCTGAAATTCCACATAGTAACTGATCATACCGATAGTGTAGGCAAGTGAAAGCACCGTTAATCCGGCGATCATGATCACGGCCCAGCGCAGTTTGATCCATTCTTTATATAAGATTGCTTTTAACATAATTTCACCTCTGATCAATATTTTCCGGTTAGACCGATAAATGCTTCTTCCAGACTCATGGGGATCTCAGTCATTTCATCGACAGTAATGCCATGGGTCTTCAGATGATTTTTTACATCTTTCGTAGACTTAAAGGAGTAAAGTGTGATCTTATCGTTATAATATTCTACATTTGTGATCGTATCATCATCAACTTTAATAGCTCCGACTGCATTAACATTGCGGAATTCATAGCGATGGAAACCTTCTTTTAAAGTTGTCAATGGCATTTTCAAGAGAAGTTTCTGATATCCCATAATGATCGTATCGTCAACCACTTTTTCCACATCCTGAATAATGTGTGAGGTAAGAAATACTGTTTTGTTCTTCTCACGCACATATTCCTGGAGGTACTCAATAAAAAGTGCACGATATCCGGGATCTAATCCCATTGAATAATCATCAAGGATCAGCAATTCCGGATCTTGAGCGAAAATAAGGCCTAAAACCACTTGGGAACGCTGTCCACAGGACATGTTCCGGATCTTGTGATTATCACCCAAACCAAGTTTGCCTATCAAATCCCAATAATGATCCGCTTTCCAATTTGGGAAAAAGCGTGCGTAGAAATTTTCGACCTGTTTGATGGTCATAAAATCATAAGCAAGATGTCCTTCATGCAAAAGACCGATCTTTTGCCGGGTTAATGGTGAAAGTTTGTGGGATTCTTCACCAAAAACAAGGCATTGCCCACTGGTGGGACGCAGAAAACCCATCAAAATATTGATGGTCGTTGTCTTCCCCATACCATTTTTACCGAGAATACCAAAGATCCTGCCTTTTTCAACCTTTAGGTTAAGATCTTTCAGAACCAACTTATCCCCATAATAATGAGTCAGGTTCTTACATTCAATAACGTGTTCCATACATCATCCTGATTTATTACTTAAATAACGGAGTGAATATAGGATATTTTGCGTGCAATTGCATATAAAAATATTGGACTTAGTTAAAAATTATTTATACATTAACTGGTTCAAGCGAAGTAACTAAGGTGAATATGAAACACACACAACGATTTATCATCTGTTTAATGCTATTGTTTACGATACTGATTGGCCCTTTGTCTGCTGCAACAGTGCGCGGATATGTGCGAAATTATAATGGTAATACCCCCATTAAAGAAGCATTGGTAGCGATAGAACCTCAAAAAGGCACAGCATTTTCAGCTCAGACCATGACAGACCGTGATGGATTTTTCGAATTCAAGGAAGTTCCCGAGGGTACTTATAAGATCGCCGGAATGAAGGAATGTTTTTATTCTAACAGTCTTTTTGATTTCTTTGTATCCGATGACGGTATATATAATGTAAAAGTAAAACTCATTGAGAATCCTAAAGGCACTGACGATATGTCTTACTGCTTTATGATCGGCGGTATCGAAGTGGAAGTGGACGGTCGGGATATTCTCCCCGAGGAGATCGCAACCACACGGAAGATCGATTCCGGTGAGATCGATCATTTACAAGCATCTAACCTCGGAGATATATTAACCTTAGTACCCGGTGTTGAAAAATCCGGACAGATGGGTCTTGCAAAACAACAAAATATTGGACTTCGGAAGGTAAAACGCAGTGATACCGGTTTATATGGGTTTGATTCCTTCGGTACCAGTATCGTTGTTGACGGAAACGAAATTTCTGGGGATGCGCAAGCAGCCGGATATGTCAGTGGTTCCGCGGTCCAGAGTGGAACCGATCTGCGGACCATCCCTGCCGATAATATTGCTTCAGTAGAGGTTATTACCGGTATCCCATCGGTTGAATATGGGAATTTTACCGATGGTGTTGTAAAGGTTGAGACAAAAAAAGGACAAGTCAGCCGACGGTTTAAAGCAAAGATCAATCCGGATACAAAAGGATTTTCTTATAATGGTGGATATAAATTTGATAAAGCGGTTTTTGATTATCATGTAAATTATAGCTATAGCGAGCGCAGTTTACGAAAAATCGGAGATGAATATCAACGGATTTACGGCAACGCAAATTTTTCCCGTTCCTATTTTAATGATAAACTTGATGCCCGCCTTAGTGTAACCTATACTCGTATTTTTGATGATGAAGAGCCCAATGATGAGTACCGTACACAAAATACTAATCGCGGATACAGAACTTCAGGAAAGATCAGGCTTAAGTATAAACCGGAATCCCATATCCAGTATGATCTTTTTGCCGGTATCGATTTAAATTCAAAAGATATTATCAAACAAAAGATGGTTGTAGATCAGCTATTCTTACCCTATGGCTCGGATATTAGTAGTGTAGATACCTCTTACTGTTCTATTGTTCCCTTGCGGGATACTGTTTTTGTTGCCGGTACAGATTCTATACTGCGGGTTGACAGTCTGCTCATGATATATCCCTATAATGCTACCGCAAGCCAGCAAGGTATGGAATGGGATTTTTCATTTAAACTTAAACGCAGATCAAATTTCGATCTGGGGAATACAAAAAATAAGTTATTGTTTGGTTTAGAAGCGGATTATGAAGAAAATACAGGTGAAGGTGTTGTGCTTGATTCGGTTTTTAACTATTACGGACGTACATCCACCAAGCGTTCCTATTCCTTTGATGATTTCCCTGCGAATGTAAAATTTTCACTGTACGCTGAAGATAAAATTTCATTTGATCTCTTTGATCGTCAAATGGATGTTTTGATCGGCTTGCGTTATGATCTATTCAATCCTGAACGTTTTCGCATATCCTTTGATGAGGGATTTTCTCTTTTTGATGCAAAGCAAGGAGACTTTTTCTCTCCGCGGTTTAATATGAAATATCAGTTATCCGATAAAGTAACATTCCGTGCCGGAACAGGGCAAAGTGTAAAATCGGTTTCACTAACCCAAATTTATAAAACACCCAAACATATTTCTTATTATGATACCCTTTTGCAAGTTGACACCGAAAAGATCATATATCAGGTAAATGAGAATTTAAAATCCTATGTTTCTCAAAAAACCGAAGCATCACTGGACTGGAGGATCAATAAGCTTCTTGGGGCTTCATTAACCGGATATTATACAAAAACTAAAAATCGTCCGAGTGGTATAACTTATCCGGAAGGCTATGATATTAATCCGGACACCATCAATATAGATTATACTTATACTATTTATAAGAATATAGCATGGGAAGATAATTATGGTGCGGAATTTACATTGCGAACAAAACGCATCCATGATATCAAATATGCTTTTAATGCAACGTATCGTTTCAGTCAATCCGGTTCAGAAGCTTTGAGATATGATCCTGATTATTTGGCAACTTCACCCAATTGGGAATTATGGTATCCCACACGAACCTACTGGCAGAGTAAATTGATCCTTGAAGGGCAAGCCAGTTACCTGAATCAGCGTTTTGGATTATGGGTAACCATGGATGTTCAATATACGCCGTACTACAAAAAGAAATATATCTATGAGAGTGTCGGTAAAAATGAAACTAATGATTACGGTGATCCTTATATATATTATCAAGGGATGTCTAATTGGTATGATGCTGAAGTGCAAAGTTATACCGGACAGTGGTTGCTCAATTTGCGTATTTCAAAATCATTAAGTAACAATGCGGAGGTTTCACTGTATATCAATAACTTCTTTGATAACCGCGCGACCTGGGTAAGTCCCTATACCGGTTTACAATTTAATTTAAATTCTCCCATCTATTATGGATTGGAAATGAGCGTTAAGCTTTAGAAGGAATTATGAAAAAAAAGACACTAAATCATACTCTACTGCTTTCATTATGGCTTATCATGACGTCCTGTTTTTTATCTGAAAGCAAACCCGAAGCTGTTGATGGTAATCTTTCCATTAACTTACACTTTACGATATTATCGGAAGAAGATTCCACTATTACAGTACCCATTACAGATCTATCGGTAAAAGTATATACCAATGATTATAACATTCCGCCGATGTTCGAAATTACTGATGACAGCGGATTTGTTTATTTTGAACATTTGCCCTATGCCCATTATAATGTAGAAGCCTTTACCATTATTCGACCGAACGAATATGAAGAAATTGAAATTGTGGGAGCTAAATCATTAAATTTAACGGCAGACTCCCTCGGTACTGACATGACATACACAGATACTTTATTAATGGAACAGTCTAAAAGCGGACTAAAGATCAATGAGTTATACGTTTCCGGACCGCCGAATAATATTTTTTACTTTTATGATCAGTTTTGTGAACTATATAATGGAATGAGTGAAACCGTGTATCTTGACGGAATGATCGTACTGCGTCTTAGCAAAACGGCACCTTTCGCGGATACTTTATCGGTGACCTATATTTTTCAGTTCCCGGGACAAGCGCTTACCGGCCGGGAGTATCCGGTAGAACCCGGCAGTTTTGTTGTATTGGCAATGAACGCATTTGATCATAATCTCATCGGCCCCCTTGCCGGGAAGACAGTTGACCTGTCCAATGCCGACTGGGAGTTTTATAATAATGTTGAAGCCGCGGCATATGATAATCCGAATGTACCCAATATAACCACCAATAACGGACGGGTTTCCCAAAGCAGTATGGTGGATTTTATGATGAATGTAACCTCAGACGCTTTGGCATTATGCAATGGATCAGATTATGATCAACTGGATGGTATTAATGTAAATTCCGTGATTGACTGTGTTGAATATAGCTCAAATCCGAATCATATTAAGGAAGTGCCATATTCTCTTGATGCATCGTGGGCAGGTATCGGGATATCTAAATACGCCGGACTGTCAATGGAACGTATCCGCCCCGGATTTGATACCAATAGCTCCGGAATTGATTTTGTTATCATTACCACGCCGACACCGGGGTATCATCATGAATAAATACATTTATACCGGTTTACAGTTTGATTTAAATTTTCTCATCTATGATGGATCGGGAATGAGCGTTAAGCTATAGAAGAAATTATGAAAATAAAAAAACTATATCAAATTCTACTGCTTTCATTATGGCTTATCATGACTTCTTGTTTTTTATCCGAAAGCAAACCTGAAATTGTTGATGGCAATCTTTCCATTAACTTGCGTTTTACGATATTGTCGGAAGAAGATTCCACTATGACAGTACCGGTTGCAGATCTACCGGTAAAAGTATATACCCATAATTATAATATTCCGCCCATGTTTGCTACCACTGATGACAGCGGATTGGTTCATTTTGAGCATTTGCCCTATGCACATTATATTGTAGAAGCCTTTACCATCATTTGTCTAAATGAATTCGAGGAGATTGAAGTTGTTGGAGCTAAATCATTAAATTTAACAGTAGACTCACTTGGTACTGGTATGGCATACACAGATACCTTATTAATGGAACAGTCCAAAAGCGGACTGAAAATTAATGAAATATACACTTCCGGACCGCCGAATAATATTAATTACTTTTATGATCAGTTTTGTGAATTGTATAATGGAAAAAGTGAAACCGTATATCTTGATGGCATGATCGTATTGCGCCTTACCTGGACGGCACTTTTTGCGGATACTCTGTCAGCGAATAAAATCTATCAGTTTCCCGGACAAGCGCTTACCGGCCGGAAATATCCGGTAGAGCCCGGCAGTTTTGTTGTATTGGCAGGGAACGCATTTGATCATAATCTTATCAGTCCCCTTGCCGGGAAAACCGTTGATCTGTCCCATGCGGATTGGGAGTTTTATAATAATACCGAAGCTGCGGCATATGACAATCCGAATGTCCCTAATATAACCACTAACAACGGACGGGTTTCTCAAAGCGCCAATTTTGATTTTATGCTGGGCACAACTGCAGATGTAGTGGCACTGTGCAATGGATCGGATTATGATCAAATGGATGGTATTGATATCAAGACCGTGGTTGACTGTGTTGAATACAGCGCAATTTCACATCATCGTAAGGTAGTGCCCTATAGTATAGATGCCTCGTGGGCAGGTATTGGACAATCTAAATACGCCGGACAGTCGCTGGAGCGTATCCGCCCCGGGTTTGATACCAATAGCTCCGGAATTGATTTTATTATTATTAACACACCGACACCGGGATATCATCATGAATAAAAATATTAAGTATATTTTTTCGTTTTACCTGATCGTGGCATCTTTTGTTCTCGCTTTCGAAGATCCAATTATATGGAAATCACAATTTTTAAAACACTATGAAAAACCACTGAATGTATATTACCTGACGGGTAGCCCCGCAAGTTATATTATGTATCAGGAAAGTAAAGAGCTGTTTCATTTAGGAACCCGGTTTGCCGATTTGGCTTATCAAAGATCGTATGATCCGCGTGCTACCCAATTATACCGGGCTGATTTTTCAGCATTTCGTCAAATAAATGAGAAGTCATTTTTTTCTGCAACTATTTCCTATGATGAATACAATCAGCGTGATGTTTTTGCCTCCATGGAAAAAGATTTTTATGATGATTATTTTAGCATGATCGACTCTACACTTGGAAACACAAAATATTATGGCCCCCAGCTTCGAATAATGTATAATGTTAAATTGGCTGACCACTTATTTTTCGGTGTTGAAGGAAATTATGGCGTTGAACGCAGTCTAAAAGATACTTTCCCTAAAACCATTATCATTATGCGAAACAGCGGATACCGTGCGGGGCTTGATTACCGGACACAATCTCTAACCATTGGAGTTCATGGCCGTTACTATGATGATCAGACATATTACGAAGCTGTTAAGAGCTATAGCGATGTAAAAACTAAAACGTACATGGGGTATAATGTTTTTTATAATGAACTTGCAAGATCCTCTGTGAAAAAGAAGCGTACCCGCAATGGATTGGAGTACGGCGGACATATAGGATTTTCTCCGGGTACGAATGTGTCAGGAAATTTTAGTATCTCCGGCCTGCAGCGTTTTTCACGGGCTGAACTGATCGGTTCGACCATCAAACCGCGCGGCTTATGGCAGCGGCAGGGTATTCACATGCTTGGGAATCTGAATGTTTATCCGGATGGTCTTATTGCCGGACGTATATATGCCGATTATCTTCACTATACTGACTGGGGAAAATCTCTGATATCTAATGCACTTGTTATAGAAAATGAAGAAATGTATTCCCGCTTTGGAGCCATGCTGGTATATAAGCCATCCATGATCCAACAGGCATATGTGGGAGCGGAAGCCGGAAAGGTTGCATACGATTATATTGAATATGTTTCCCCTTTTCAGGATGTAAGATCCGGTTTAGAATGGAAATTATACACCGGTGCCAATATGTATCTTTCATCTAAAACCCGCCTGATGTTTGATTTGGCTTATGAACATGAAATTCCGAAATTTTACTGGTATATAGAATCATTTGACAACACAAGTATTATAATAAATCTTGAACAATCCTTCACTTTTGGTTATATTGGTTTGGATTTTGAATATATAAGAAAAGCTCCCGAAAACAATGCTGAAACGATAGACGTTTTATCATGTGGTTTGTCGTTTCGTCAAAAATGATTTTAAAAGTAAACAAAAAAGGAGACAACCATGAAAAAGTTGTTAACAATGTTTGTTTGTGTGTTGCTGGCAACAGTTACATTCGGACAATGGGACATGGTTAAAGGCCCGCTCGACTTTAATGCCCCAACTGATGCTGTAGCACTTAATGCTACATTGATCTTAACAGTTGATGGTAATGTTGTTCAAAAGACCATCGATTTTGGCGCTAACTGGTCAGATATCCTCTTGCCGGAGGATGCCAACATGAGGCAAATTGATGCTGCAAATGAAACAGTAGCGTACACCTGTGGTGATGACGGTCTTATTTATAAAACCGTTGATGCCGGTGAAATATGGGCACAAGTTGGTGATACCTCACAATTTATTATTGACCTGAAAGAAATTGACGTATTAGATATCAATACCGTTTTTATTGCAGGTAAAGCCGGCTGGTTTATGAAAACAGTCGATGGTGGCGCTAACTGGGATACTACCCTCGTTGGGACAGAAGATCTCGACGGTGGCGTTGCATTTGCCTCCGCTACAAATGGTATTGTCTTTGCCGATGGTAATTCAGGTGTTATCTGGACAACTCATGATGGTGGTGACACATGGTTAGATCATCCTGTGACCTTACCTTTGGGTGTAACTTCTAAACGTATGTATGCTGCTTCTGCAGCAGCTGGTACATCAACCTTTATTGTTGGTGCTTATCATAACATTGTCTGGTTATCAACCAATGGTGGTGATAACTGGGCTCTTAGCGGTGATTATACCTATGCATACAATCGTATCGTTCAGATGCAAGCTTTTGATGCAAATAATTTTATGGCATTTACATCTGAAACGGATATTTTAACAACGTCAGATGGTGGTGCTAACTGGGATACACTATCCGTTGGTTCTGCACAATCATGCCAGTCAATGGCATTTTCATCACCCACCAATGGTATTGTCTGGAGTTCATATGGCCAGGAATATTCTACGGTAGACGGATCAACATTCGTTCCTCTCCACGATTGGCCGGGCGTTGCTTTCTATTCCATAACGATGCCGGAAGAAGATAAATTTATCGTGACCAGTACTTATGGTGGTGAAGTTACCATGAGTGATGACGGAGGTTCAGCATGGACCTATCCGACCAATGATGAAACCGGAGAAAAAGGAAGTATTTATGCTTCAGTATCTATTGATGAAAATACTGTTCTTATTGGCGGTTCATCAGGTTTTATCGCAAAATCCACTGATGGTGGCGATACATGGACAAAGATCGATAATGATATGGTATATCTGAGCAACAAACATATTTATATGTTCTACCTGGCCCCCAATGGTGATGTTTATACCGGTGGTTCCAGTGGTTGGTTACTCAAAAGCACAAATAATGGTGACACATGGACTCAAGTGGAAACCGGGACAACAGGCACTATTTATGATATGAGTATTTTTAGTAATGGCATGAGTATGCTATTGGCCAACTCAGGTAAATTCTGCGTTAGCACAAGTACTGTCCTTGATACCTTTGAACAAGTTGCCGATTACGGTGGTATGAGTTTCAAGGTGGTAGAAGAATATAATGATGGTATTCTTGTTGCCGGAGGAGATGCTATATACAGAACAGCTCTTGATTCGCTTGATACATTGATCCTTGTATATGATGTTCCTTCGGGAGATAATATATATGGTATGAAATTCATCAATGACACCTTGGTTTATGTTGTCGGTGACGATGGCCTTATTCTTCGTTCAGAAGATGCCGGTATGACTTGGGAACAGGAATACAGCAGCGCGTATGACTATATCTACGATTTGCTGTATGATGGTAAAAAACTCTGGGCGGTTGGTAAATTTGGGCTTATTATGAGCCGCGATATTACCATTAGCCAAGCAGACTATACCGAAGAATTTACAGATGGTACAGCAGATCTGACATGGGTTGAAAATACAGCCAATGCCAATACCGGTGGTCTTAATTTGACCGTAGCCGCTGATTCAGCCGGCTTGACCAATGTTGGTATTTATGTTGATGATGCTAATACTGGTTTACTCTATGCTGATACAGGCAAGAAATTGAAAAATTATGAAGTTTCTTCTGATATCTATTGTGTAAAACCTCAAAGTGCAACTGAACCTACTTATAAAGGTATTGCTGTCAAAATGGATCCTGAAGCAACAAAATTTTATCGTTTTGTTTATAGGAATTCCTCATCAAGCAATGGCGCTTTGAAATTCCAGGGATATGATGGCGCAAATTGGTATGGAACCACACAGTGGAATGCCGGTGAAGATTTTGATACACTTGAAACAGGTTTCCATAACTTTAAAGCAGTGGTAATTGACAATAAGTTCTGGATGTACATTGATGGCGAATTGCTACCGGGTTGTCCTATAAGTCATGATGGCGCACCTGTAGTTGATGCCGGTTATCCGGGTATCTATGTTTACAGCGGACATGTTGAATTTGATAACTTTAAAGTTAACGTATTCGAATATCCGACATACATGGTAACAGCCAATGTTGACATGGGCGTGATGGTTCGCCGTTCTGAATTTACCCCTGCCTCAAGTGCTCTGGATATTATAGGTACATTTGATGGTTGGTCTGGTACAGTTATGACAGATGTAGATGCCGATACAATTTATACAGCATCACTTGGTGCCATAGAAGCCGGAACAACTGTAGAATTTAAATGTCGTCGTAATGGTGCATGGGATAACACAGAAGAGTTCCCTTCTGGTGGTGCAAATCGTACGTATCTCGTAACAGATACAGGCGATCAAGTTATCCCTACATTCTTGTACGGTGATATAACGGAAGTTCCCGAAACTGCTGTTGATGGTGTTCCTACGGTTTATGCTCTTGCACAGAACTATCCGAACCCCTTCAACCCCGCAACGACTCTAAAATTCCAGATCCCGAATGCGGATATGGTAAAGATCAGCATCTATAACGTCACAGGACGTAAGGTTGCAGATCTGATGAGTGAACAACTTGAAGCCGGTTACTACACCGTCAACTTCAATGCGAGTGCTCTCCCCAGTGGCGTATATTTATATCGCTTAACTGCCGGTGAGTTCTCTTCAGTAAAGAAGATGACATTGCTTAAGTAATTAATTTATTTACTTAATAATAGAAAGCCTCGTTCCGAGTTTGGGACGGGGCTTTTTTTATGACTAAAGTTTATGAAGAAGTTGAGAGTTGAAGTTAAGGATACGTAACCATTTTGTCCTCCTCAGACTTATTGGACCCCGTCGGGGTCCTTGTTAGGTTTCGTTGAATTCCTGTACTGTTATTAGATCCCTACGGGATCTCTACTGCAATCGCTTGACGTACGAAATTAACTGCAGGTCCCTTGCGAGATTTCTGCAACAAACAATTGACGTACTAAATGTGTTATAAGACACTTGCGGTATCACTATTGCAAACGCTTGACATACAAAATTCGTTGTAAGACTTCTACAGGATTTCTACTGGAATAGCTCGATGTAAAAATTATGTTACCAAGATCCCAAAGGGATCGAATAACAGTATATAACTTAATTTCTAATTGCTACAACCCCGACGGGGTTGAATAAGCTAAATGTATTTATTGTACTGTTTAGACCCTTACAAGATCTCTATTGCAAACGCTTGACGTACGAAATCTGTTACAAGGATCCCGAAGGGATCGAATAACAGTATATACCTTAGTCTCCAATTACCGCAACCCCGACGGGGTTGAATAAGCTAAAGGTATTTATCCTGATATTCTATTTCAAACTCCTTTAGTAATCTCTTAAATTCTTCAAAAGGAGTTTCTTTTTTATGATGCTCTTTCTGATTTAATACATAGTTAATTAGATTTTTTCGAGCATCAGGACCATAGGTAAATGAACCAAACCCTTCATTCCATCCATTAAAATAGGGAAACATATATTTTAACTTTATTAATGATGTACAAGCAAGTTTGACATCTTTTATTAGATGTGAAACTGCAATACTTGGAGGAATGTCAGCAATTATATGAATATGATTATCAAAGCCTCCCACTTGGTAAACATAACAATTCTTTTTCATCATAATGCCAGATATATAGGTGAAGAGCTCTTCACGATGTGTTTCGGTTAATGTTGGCTCCCAGTTTTTTGTATGAAATACTATTTGATATGTGTGACGAGTGAAAGTACCCATTTTGCCCTCCCCCCTTAGAGCTTATTGGACCCCGTCGGGGTCCTTGTTAGGTTTCGTTGAATTCCTGTACTGTTATTAGATCCCTACGGGATCTCTACTGCAATCGCTTGACGTACGAAATTTGTTATAATGACCCCTACGGGATCTCTATTGCAAATGCTTGATGTACAAAATTTGTAAAAATGACCATGCAGAATTTCTACTGCCATCGATTGATGATGTGCTTTAATTATATACACTTGCGAGATTTCTACTGTAAACGCTTGACGTATGAAATCTGTTACAAGGATCCCGAAGGGATCGAATAACAGTATATACCTTAGTCTCCAATTACCGCAACCCCGACGGGGTTGAATAAGCTAAAGGTGTTTATTGTACTGTTTAGATCCTTGCGAGATCTCTACTGCAATCGTTAGTGATGTCATATTCATCTCAATATTATGACTTGTAATTTGCAAAACATTTCTGTGTAAACTGAAAAAGCAACTTGCTTAATATATAGGATTGGGTTGCCAAATAAAAATTGATGAAGCAAGAATGTGACATATGTTACAAAATAAGCTATAAAAAATTGATTTATGACTCTGTATGAAGCCTGTTAGCTGTTGTCCAAAGGTTTTGCAGGCAAGTTGAAAGAAGAAGGAAGGAGGGGGGTGATTCAAAATTATACTTATTTAGTAGTCTCAAAATTGGTTCATCTATCGTTTATTGTTCATCGTTTCTTTTTGATTTTTCCTTGTTTTTCTTTATATTCAACGGTAAAAAAAATAAGGGACTAAACATGAAGAAAAAATGGTTTCACAATAAGACAAGAATGATTATTCAGTTACTTGTTCTTGCACTTGTTGTCGGTGCACTTATTGTCGGTGCTGCAAAAGCAAATTATACTCCTGATATGGAAAAATACTGCCCCTTTGGCGGTCTCATGTCATTCGGGTCAAAATTAAATATTGGCACCATGTCGTGTTCCATCAGCGAAACACAGGTGTTTATTGGCTTGGGTATTGCCCTGATGATCGTATTGGTGGGTAAACTGTTCTGTGGTTGGCTCTGTCCCGTTGGAACGGTCAGTGAATGGTTGAACAAGCTTGGTGTACGACTGGGTGTTTCATTTACTATAAAAGGAGTTCTTGATCGTATTCTCCGTTTAGGAAAGTATGTATTACTTTTCTTTGCGGCCTACATTACCATGGGCAGTTCAGAATTATGGTGCAAGAAATTCTGCCCCTATTTCGGAGCGGTCAGTGGGTTTAATTTCGATACGGTATTATTATTTTCATTGTTGGCCATTGCTGCCGTTGTGATCGGCTCGATCTTTATTAAAAAGTTCTGGTGTAAATATTTTTGTTTTCTTGGCGCTTTGAGCAATCTGTTTGCGAATATCCTGGTCACAGGTCCGATCATACTTGTTTATGTGATCTTGCTATGGGTTGGCGTAAAGATTCCGCTGTTTTGGTTGTTGCTTGTATTGGTATCAGCAACAGCACTGACAGAATCACTGAGATATAAATTCTTTACAATATCTCCATTTAAAATAAAAAGAAGTGCGGATTCATGTACGAGTTGTAGTGTTTGTGATTCTCATTGCCCTGAAGGTATTGAGGTCAGCAAACAAGATCCTGTAACTCATCCCGATTGTACACTTTGTCTGGATTGTGTAAAAGCTTGTCCGGTCAATGATACATTGAAGGTAAAAGGCGGCAAATGGATGCCTCCGGTGGTTCTGGTGATCGTTATTGCATTGGCCTTGATCCTGGCAAAACAATTCCCTATGAGCACCTTGTCTGAACGTTGGGGTACTTATGAAACTGCCGATTCACTCAAGCATGTTGAGAAGGTTATTTTTGAAGACCTAATGTCAGTCAAATGTTATGGTTCGGCTAAATCCATGATGAATAAAGTTTCCCGTATACCTGGTATCATTGGCATGGATGCCTGGGCTTCTAGGCATAAAGTTACTTTGTATTACGACAATGCTGTGCTTAACGAAATGGATGTTAAACGTTCCGTATTTACACCTTCCCGTTATAACATTAGAAAAAGTGTCGCGCTTGAAGATGCAGCGGAAACGCTTGTTGGTTATCGCGTGGGTGTATGGGAACTCTGGGATGGAACCGATAATGCTCACATTTACCGTATGTTGATGGCAAATGAAGGTATTTACGGATTCTCAACCGAATTTGGTGAGCCGGTATATGTTATAATTTATCTTGATCCGGTGAATGTACAGCCTGAAGATATCAAGGACCTGATCGAAGCTGATAAATACGAATACGTCCAACAAGGTGAAACCATTGTCCAGAAAGTCGAATTCGAACTTGAAGGAGAAGGGAAATATGTTGATACGCTGTCATATTTGGATTATCGAAAACTTTTCTTTTCAGCATATAACAGAGCATTCAATAATTACCGCAAACAGGATCCTGAAAAAATGAATGTATTTGAAGTAGGTTTCCCGAATGCCGAGAATTCTGCGGTTGTTCGTAAAATGAGCTACCTGACCTCTCACATGTCCTTTGAACCGGGTGCCGTACGCCTGCGAACGGAATTTACGGACCACCCTGTCCTGCAGATCTATTTTATGTCAGATAGCACGAACGGCGAAAATATCATGCTGCATCTTGAAAAAGATGTGCTGACCTGCATGCTTCGCGACGGTTCAACCAAAGAATATGACAATATCTTTGAGTTTGAAAAACCCTTTACGGTTAAACCTGTGAAGAAGTAACCGGTAATCGGTAATCTGTAGTCGGAAAGAAATGAAATGAAATTGTAGGGGTCCCGAAACTTCGGGATCCCTTTTTTATGGACCAATGATTTTGGTGTGGGAGTTCGGAGTACGGGGTAAACAATTGACAATTGAAAATTGACCCCGCTTCGTTAAGACTTCGCAGGGCAGGCAAAGGACAATTGAATTATCAATTAATAATTGACAATATAATTAATTACTTGAAATTTCATCGTTCACCGTTTATCGTTCACCGTTCACCGTTTATCGTTCACCGTTCACCGTTTATCGTTTTTCCTTGCCTTAAGTTCCTGATAAATGCTATATTGCTAAGGCATTAAAAACATTTGTTTTCGAATATTATTTTGCTATATTTCTGAGCTATTTTGGAGATTGGAATGCTTGAACAGTTACAGGACAATTTACAGACGATCTTTAAAAACTTACGGGGCCAAGGCAAGATCACGGAACAAAACGTGTCTGAGGCATTACGCGAGGTTCGCAGAACCCTGCTTGAAGCTGATGTCAACTACACCGTGGCCAAGTCATTTATCGCCCGGGTGAAAGAAAAAGCCCTGGGTGAAAAGGTCCTGACAAGCATTACTCCCGGCCAGATGGTGGTTAAGATTATCCACGATGAAATGATCAACCTACTGGGCGAAGCGCACGTTCCTTTACAACTTGATGGTCTTCCTCCCGCCATGATTATGGTGGTAGGCTTACAAGGGTCCGGTAAAACGACCTTTGTGGCTAAACTGGCGAAGCAATTGAAAGAATCCGGCAAGCGGCCCATGCTTGTGGCTGCGGACATTTACCGTCCAGCCGCGATCGATCAATTGGAGATCCTCGGTCAGAGTATCGGGGTGCCGGTTTATAGGGAAGATACCAAGAACGCCGTGAAAATCTGCAAGCATGCGCTTGCTGAGGCACGACAGAGTGATGTGAACGTATTGATCTTTGATACTGCGGGTCGATTACATATTGATGACACCATGATGGACGAAGTGGGTAATATTCATAAAGAATTAAAACCCAAAGAAATCCTATTCGTGGCTGACGGTATGATCGGACAGGATGCCGTGAATGCGGCAAAGGCTTTTAATGAACGTTTGGATATCACGGGTATCGTTCTGACCAAATTGGACGGAGATACACGGGGTGGGGCAGCATTGTCCATCCGAAGCGTAACAGGAAAGCCGATAAAATATATCTCTCTTGGTGAAACATTGGATGATCTGGAACTTTTTTATCCGGATCGTTTTGCCAATCGCATTCTCGGTAAGGGCGATGTTGTCTCCCTGGTTGAAAAGGCTCAAGAGGCCTTTGATGAAAAAGAAGCCGAAAAACTGGAAATGAAGATCAAGAAGAATGCCTTCGATCTTCAGGACTTTCAGAACCAACTGAAAAGCCTGAAGAAGATGGGACCACTTTCTTCCTTGGTTGACATGATCCCCGGAGCACAGAAACTTAAAAATGCTCAGGTGGATGAAAGCCAGTTTGCTCGGACACAAGCTATCCTGAATTCGATGACCAAGAAAGAAAAGGAAAAGCCTAATATCATTAATGCAGGCAGGCGGAAACGCATTGCTGTTGGCTCCGGCACCCAGGTGATGGATGTCAATCGACTCTTGAATCAGTTTGATCAGATGAAGAAGATGATGAAACGAGTTAATAAAATGAAACTTCCAAAACAGGCAATGGGAAACATGAACAACTTGCCTTGGAACTAAAGGAGAATTACAGTGTCAGTACGGATTCGGTTAACAAGAATGGGAAGAAGGAATCGTCCTTTTTACCGTGTAGTAATCGCAGATTCACGCAGCCGTCGCGACGGTCGCTTTATTGAACAAATTGGAACATACGATCCAATTAAGCAAGATAAGAATTTCGCAGTACAAGAAGATCGCATCTTTCATTGGTTGAAAGTTGGCGCATTACCGACAGATACGGTAAAACGCTTACTGTCCAAAGAAGGAATTATGCTGAAATGGCATCTCGAAACCAGTAATCTA
>CAYNBL010000018.1:0-19992 GCA_964395205.1 uncultured bacterium
GAAGTTTTTGCCGACGCTCTGCTAGGTGGAACTGATCGTAAGCTATTAAATGTTAAACGTAATGATGAGTGGGTAAGCTTTACTTACCAAGATGTTAATGACACTATCCAACGAATCGGATTTGGCTTCCATGCCTTGGGCTTAAAAGCCAAAGACCGTGTTGGACTTCTATCGGAAAATAGACCGGAATGGAATATGACTGATTGGGCATGCGCTCATTTCAATTTCACATCGGTCCCCGTCTATCATACCTGTATTCCTAAACAGATCGAGTTCATCCTCAATCATGCAGAGGTCAAGGTCTTGATCGTCAGTTCAAAAGAACAGGCAGACAAAGTTATTGCCGTAAAAAGCGCGCTGAAAACACTAAAATATATGGTCATGCTGAACGACGTAAAGTATGACGATAAGTGGATCATCTCCTGGGAAGATTTTTTAAAGAAAGGCGATATTGCTAAAGCCGAATCGAAAACCTCTATGCAAGAAATTGCATCTAAGGTCAAACCCGAAGATCTTTACAGTATCATTTATACGTCCGGCACCTCGGGAGACCCCAAGGGTGTTATGATCTCACAATTCAATATGGCTGCCAATGTCCAACAATCACAAGCGGCACTTGGTTTTCAAAAGGATAAAAAATGGTTATCTTTTTTACCTCTTAGTCATAGTTTTGAACGAGTGACATCATTATTCAGCACCTGGATCGGCGCAGAAATATATTTTGCAGAAAGCATTGCCAAAGTTGCTGCAAACCTCAAAGAGGTACAGCCGCAATATATGACAACGGCTCCCCGTCTTCTTGAAAAAGTTTACGCGGCCATTCAGGAACAAGTCGCAATGGGCTCACCCATCAAGCAGAACATCTTCCGTTGGGCACAAAGTGTCGGTCACGATGTGGTTTCAAAATATCTATCATTCAACAAGAAACCCAAAGGTCTGATCGCCACCCGCTATGCTTTGGCAAAAAAACTGGTCTTTCATAAGATCGGTAATATTTTCGGCGGCGAATTTATTCAATGTGTCAGTGGCGGCGCTCCCTTATCGGAAGAAGTCGGAGAATTCATCATGGCGGCCGGTATCAGTATCATCGAAGGTTACGGACTGACCGAAATGAGTCCGGTGACCCATGTCAACACCGTTGATCATATTAAATGGGGCACGGTCGGGAAAGCTCTTCCCGATGTTATCACCAAGATCGCTGAAGATGGTGAGATCCTGCTTAACGGACCGAACCGCATGAAACAATATTTTAATAATCCCGAAGAAACCGCGGAAGCCCTTGATAAAGACGGTTGGTTCCATACCGGCGATATCGGGTTTGTAGATGAAGAAGGTTTCTTAAAGATCACAGATCGTAAGAAAAACATTATCGTAACCGCCGGTGGTAAGAATATCGCGCCGGCTGCCGTTGAACGTGAGATCTGTGCCTCGAAATTCGTTGACCAGGCTGTCGTCCTCGGGGATCGCAGAAAGTATCTTGTTGCTATTCTAGTCCCGACACTTGATATTTTTACCAAATGGGGTAAAATGCAGGATCCACCAATTAAATTAGCCACCTATGAAGATGTTGTAAATTCCAAAGAAGTTGAAAAACTGATCAAGGAAGAACTTGATACCCATCAGCAGGATCTGGCACGATACGAACAGATCAAGAATTTCTTTATTGCACCTCAGCCCTTTGCCATTGAAACCGGCGAACTGACTGCCAGCATGAAGATCAAGCGAAAACATATAATTGAAAAATACAGTAAAGAGATCGAAGAACTTTACAATAATTAAATAGCCCAATACACAGGAGTCTATTATGAACTATTCATTGAATTACATCAAAACCATGCCCGAAATTTATTCGGATGCATTGGCCAAAAGACCGGACTTAAAACTTTATAATTATAAGGTTGGCGACGAGTGGAAAAGCCACACATATCAGGAAGTATATGATATGCTTCCCGATCTGGGCTTCGGCTTAAGATCTCTTGGAATAGAAGCCCAGGACAAAGTCGGTATCTTATCGGAAAATCGTCCCGAATGGTGCATGTTCGACTGGACATGCGCACATTTTAATTATGTTTCTGTACCTGTTTATCAAACATCCATTCCAAAACAGATCGAGTATATTCTTAATCATTCCGAATGTAAAGTTGTGGTCGTCAGCAACGAGGAACAACTTAAAAAGCTTATCACCTTGAAGAGCAAACTCAAGTTTATGAAATATGCTATTCTTCTTGAAGAAGTTAAGCATGAAGAAACATGGGTCATATCACTTGAAGACCTTAAAAAAGCCGGTAAGAAAGTACGAAAAACAGCTAAAGAAAGTATGCGGGAGATTGCAGCAAAGATTAAGCCGGAGAATTTGTGGAGTATTATTTATACTTCAGGGTCTACCGGTGATCCCAAAGGCGTCCTTCTTACACACTTTAATGTTGCGGCAAATGTTCAGCAGACCCAAGATCACGAAAAGTTTAAAAGCAATAAGCGTTGGCTTTCTTTTTTACCTTTAAGTCATACCTTTGAGCGAGTTACCTCTCTCTTCAGTTTTTGGATCGGTGCAGAAATATATTTTGCCGAAAGCATTGCAAAAGTACCCGACAACCTGAAAGAAGTAAAGCCTCATTTCATGACGACGGTTCCGCGCCTACTGGAAAAAATATATTCCAAAGTGATCGAACAGGTGCTTGCCGGCCCTCAGGTAAAACAAGATATTTTCAATTGGGCACAGAAAGTCGGACATAAGACCGCAGTCAAATATCTAAAAGACAATAAAACTCCTATAGGGCCACTCGGTTTACAATATGCTTTGGCCAAGCGTTTGGTGTTCAATAAAATTGCCGCTGTTTTTGGCGGTGAGTTCAGTCGCTGTGTCAGCGGTGGTGCACCTCTTGCTCCTGAGATCGGCGAATTCTTTTTGATGGCCGGTGTACGTGTTCTGGAAGGTTATGGTTTAACTGAAATGAGTCCTGTTACCCATGCAAACAGAAATGAACATTTAGTATTTGGCACAGTCGGAAAAGCCTTACCCGATGTTCAAACCACGATTGCATCCGATGGTGAGATCCTGCTAAAGGGACCAAACCAAATGCAGGGTTATTATAAAGCCCCCGTGGAAACCGCAGAAGCCATCGATAAAGATGGTTGGTTCCACACGGGTGATATCGGCTTCATTGATGAAGATGGCAATCTAAAGATCACGGACCGAAAGAAAAACATCATCATTACGGCAGGCGGTAAAAATATTGCTCCCGCTGGTGTAGAAGCTGAAATTTGCTCATCAAATTTTATTGATCAAGCGGTTGTCATCGGTGATCGTCGTAAATACCTCGTTGCTATTCTTGTTCCATCACTGGAGATCTTTGCCAAATGGGGTAAAAAGCAAAATCCACCCCTTGAATTTTCAACTTACGAAGATGTCGCGACGTCCAAGGATGTTGACAAATTGATCAAAGATGAACTTGCTTTATCACAGGATGGTCTTGCCCGCTACGAACAAATAAAATACTTCTTCATTGCACCTCAGCCTTTCACCATTGAGACAGGTGAGTTAACGGCCAGCATGAAGATCAAACGAAATGAGATCATCAACAAATATGATCTGGAGATCGAAGAACTCTATAATAACTAATATCCCAAAATACAGGAATCTATTATCAGCTATTCTTTGAATTACATCAAAACCATGCCCGATCTTTATTCGGATGCATTGGCCCAGGGGCCGGACAGAAAGCTCTACAATTATAAGGTCGGTGACGAGTGGAAAAGCCACACATATCAGGAAATATATGATATGCTTCCCGATCTGGGCTTCGGCTTAAGATCTCTTGGAATAGAAGCCCAGGACAAAGTCGGTATCTTATCGGAAAATCGTCCCGAATGGTGCATGTTCGACTGGACATGCGCACATTTTAATTATGTTTCTGTACCTGTTTATCAAACATCCATTCCAAAACAGATCGAGTATATTCTTAATCATTCCGAATGTAAAGTTGTGGTCGTCAGCAACGAGGAACAACTTAAAAAGCTTATCACCTTGAAGAGCAAACTCAAGTTTATGAAATATGCTATTCTTCTTGAAGAAGTTAAGCATGAAGAAACATGGGTCATATCACTTGAAGACCTTAAAAAAGCCGGTAAGAAAGTACGAAAAACAGCTAAAGAAAGTATGCGGGAGATTGCAGCAAAGATTAAGCCGGAGAATTTGTGGAGTATTATTTATACTTCAGGGTCTACCGGTGATCCCAAAGGCGTCCTTCTTACACACTTTAATGTTGCGGCAAATGTTCAGCAGACCCAAGATCACGAAAAGTTTAAAAGCAATAAGCGTTGGCTTTCTTTTTTACCTTTAAGTCATACCTTTGAGCGAGTTACCTCTCTCTTCAGTTTTTGGATCGGTGCAGAAATATATTTTGCCGAAAGCATTGCAAAAGTACCCGACAACCTGAAAGAAGTAAAGCCTCATTTCATGACGACGGTTCCGCGCCTACTGGAAAAAATATATTCCAAAGTGATCGAACAGGTGCTTGCCGGCCCTCAGGTAAAACAAGATATTTTCAATTGGGCACAGAAAGTCGGACATAAGACCGCAGTCAAATATCTAAAAGACAATAAAACTCCTATAGGGCCACTCGGTTTACAATATGCTTTGGCCAAGCGTTTGGTGTTCAATAAAATTGCCGCTGTTTTTGGCGGTGAGTTCAGTCGCTGTGTCAGCGGTGGTGCACCTCTTGCTCCTGAGATCGGCGAATTCTTTTTGATGGCCGGTGTACGTGTTCTGGAAGGTTATGGTTTAACTGAAATGAGTCCTGTTACCCATGCAAACAGAAATGAACATTTAGTATTTGGCACAGTCGGAAAAGCCTTACCCGATGTTCAAACCACGATTGCATCCGATGGTGAGATCCTGCTAAAGGGACCAAACCAAATGCAGGGTTATTATAAAGCCCCCGTGGAAACCGCAGAAGCCATCGATAAAGATGGTTGGTTCCACACGGGTGATATCGGCTTCATTGATGAAGATGGCAATCTAAAGATCACGGACCGAAAGAAAAACATCATCATTACGGCAGGCGGTAAAAATATTGCTCCCGCTGGTGTAGAAGCTGAAATTTGCTCATCAAATTTTATTGATCAAGCGGTTGTCATCGGTGATCGTCGTAAATACCTCGTTGCTATTCTTGTTCCATCACTGGAGATCTTTGCCAAATGGGGTAAAAAGCAAAATCCACCCCTTGAATTTTCAACTTACGAAGATGTCGCGACGTCCAAGGATGTTGACAAATTGATCAAAGATGAACTTGCTTTATCACAGGATGGTCTTGCCCGCTACGAACAAATAAAATACTTTTTCATTGCACCTCAGCCTTTCACTATCGAAACAGGTGAATTAACGGCCAGCATGAAGATCAAACGAAATGAGATCATTAATAAATACGATCTTGAAATCGAAGAACTCTATAATAACTAAAAGATTCCATTTCACAGGAGGAATTATGAAACTGAGTTTAAACTATCTAGAGACAATCCCGGATATGTTCGCATATTCTTGCGAAAAATACGGGGATTTGGTTCGTTTCGGTGAAAAAAAGGATGGTGAATGGAAAACCTATACCTTTTTAGAGATCCGGGATATCGTTGAAAAAATCGCATTGGGTTTAAATGCTTTAGGGTTAAAGTATGGCGAACGTTTTGCGATCCAATCGGAAAATTGTAAAGAATGGACCATTATGGATCTCGCTTGCGCTCATCTGGGTATCATTAGTGTTGCAGTCTATCCTACTTTACCGGCTAACCAGACACAGTATATTCTTGAAAATTCGGGGGCTATCGGTGCCTTTGTTTCTGATAAGGTACAGCTGGAAAAGATCAAAGAGATCAAAGCAAAGCTACCGGAATTTAAAAATATCGTTTGCCTTGAAGAAGGCCAGGATGATGAAAATTGGATCATGTCCTACTCCACACTTATAAAAAAAGGTGAAGAGATCAAAGCCAATGGGAAACAGAGTCTGGAATCTTTTGGTAAAAAGATAAAAAAAGATGATCTCTGGACCTTGATCTATACCTCAGGCACAACGGGAAACCCCAAAGGTGTTATGCTGTCTCAGTTTAATATCTCTTCAAACGCACAATCCGCAATGGAACGTATTAAAATCCCTTCAGACGTTCGTTTCCTTTCATTCCTGCCTCTCAGTCATTCCTTTGAACGTATCGTATCACACGGTTCCTATTTCTGTGGTGCCGGAGTATACTTTGCGGAAAGTTTGGATAAGATCGCGGATAACCTTAAAGAGGTTAAACCTCATTACATGTTCTCCGTACCCCGTATCTTTGAAAAAGTTTATGCCAAGATCCATAATGGCATTTCTATAGCTTCACCCTTAAAGAAAAAGATCTTTGCATGGGCCAAGAAAGTCGGAGAAGAAACAGCCAGAAAATATCTGGTAAACGAAAAAAGACCTCGCGGGAAATACGGCATTTCCTACCCTATCGCAAAAGCTTTGGTCTTTAACAAGATCAATAAGGCTCTGGGCGGTGAATTCATTTATGCCGTTTCCGGTGGTGCTCCCCTTGCGGAACATATCGGTTATTTCTTTTCGGCTGCCGGTATTAATATCCTTGAAGGTTTTGGATTAACTGAAACCTCTCCCGTCACCCACTTGACCCCTCCGGGTAAAATTAAGTTCGGTAAAGTCGGACTGCCCATTCTTGATGTAGAGTGCATGATCGCTCCCGATGGTGAATTATTGATCCGCGGCCTCTGTGTGATGCAGGGCTATTATAAGAATCCCATTGAGACCAAAGAAGCCATCGATGAGAACGGCTGGTTCCATACCGGCGATATCGGCTTAATCGATGAAGAAGGCTTCCTCAAGATCACGGATCGCAAGAAAAACATTATCGTTACAGCCGGTGGCAAGAACATTGCTCCCGCACCCATCGAAAATGTTATGCTCGAATCCAAATTCATCGAGCAGGTTGTGATCGTAGGTGATCGTCGCAAATATCCTATTGCCTTGATCGTTCCGGCTCGCGAAGAGCTGGAAACGTGGGCTCAAGAACATGCTATCGTCTATTCAAATTATTTTGCACTTCTTGGAAATCAGGAAGTTTATGCCTTATTTGAAAGCGAACTGGAGGAATTCCAACTCCAATTGGCACGCTATGAAAAATCCAAAAAGATCTTCTTGATCGCTGAGCCTTTCACTATCGAGAACGAAGAACTTACACCCAGTCTGAAAGTTCGTCGTAAAAAAGTGGAAGAACACTACATGAAGCAGATCGAAGCACTTTATGGCGTGGATGATGATTCGTAACTCGTAACTCGTGACGCGCGAATATTTAAATAAATGTAGGGGTCCCGAAACTTCGGGGCCCTTTTTTTATTAATTTGATTTTGTACCATTTTATGTCATTTCGACCCCCGATTGTTCGGGGCCAGCGGGCGGAGCAGTGGAGAAATCTCAAATTACTCATTTCAATGAACTATATATTGAATCAAATTTACAGAGAGATCCTGAACCCGCCAGCAAATAACTGACGTTTCAGGATGACGTAATATGTTTTTTAATATCAATTCCAACCTTCTTAGACGCGATAAATCGCGTCTCTACACTTAACGAAAATATCATATTGATCCTCGACTTTCGACCTTTAGTCTATTCGACTTTTCGACTCTTAGACTTTTCATCTCTTCAACTTTTTTTTGCCTTTTGACGCTATTCTTTATATTCCTTCAGTACTAATCAGAACCCTTAAAAGAACAGGAGAAAACCATGAATATTGGGTCACTTGCAGGTAAAGTATGGAAAAATTAGATAAAGACTGCGCAATGACAGCAAGCGCATTGGCTAAAGCTATAGACGCAAAGAATAACGATCTGATGATGGCTTTGGGGTGGTTGCTTCGCGAAGATAAGCTTGTTGTAACAAAAGTTGCCAACAGCACAAAATACTCGCTAAAATAAACGATTCCGCACGCGCGGTGAGTAAAAATTATCATGCATTTATTATCCTAGCTGTGTAAGTTAAGACATGGAATCACTTACTCAAAAAAAATCGCGGGCGCTTAAGATCATCGCTGAACTTGAGAACATGTATCCTGATGTCCGCTGCGAATTGGAGCATGCCGATGCTTACCAGTTGCTGGTTGCCACCATTTTATCGGCACAATGTACGGACAAGCGCGTGAACATGGTGACACCCGCTCTTTTCGAACGATATCCAACGATCCATGATATGGCACATGCGGATAGGGATGATCTGATCGGCTATATCCGTTCGACCGGATTTTTCAACAATAAATCCGCCAATATCCTAGCCTGTTGCAAAGATGTTGTAGAGAGATTTAACGGAGACGTACCGGGGACACTCGAAGAGCTGACCTCTTTAGCCGGCGTCGGACGAAAAACCGCAAATGTTGTTTTAAACCATATTTTTCACGTCCCTGCCATTGTAGTGGACACGCATGTGGGACGCATTTCCCGGCATCTTGGACTTACCTTGGAAAAAGATCCGACAAAAGTGGAATTTGCTTTGATGAAGATCCTTCCCGAAGAAAACTGGATCGCATGGAACCACCAACTGATCAAACATGGACGTACCGTTTGTATCGCACGCAGACCTCAATGCGATATCTGCCAACTACGTCAATTATGTCCGGGACCCTATATTAATTGACAATTGAAAAAGGACAAAGGACAATTGAAGATCAAGATCTTTTGCTTTATCATTTTGTTTTTATCCCTCGTGTTTGCCGTACCAACGAAACAGCTCACATTGGATAATGTCCATGTTTATTACGCCGAAAAAGATGAAAAAATTGCCAAAGCCGCAATTCAAGTGGTCAGTAAACAACAGTTGCGATTACACGATCAATATCATCTTGATGTCAATCCTATTCATATTTATATTGCGGACGATCAAAAAACGTACAATAAATATTCCGGGGCTTCATCACCTGTTTGGAGCGTAGGTCTTGCATCGGATAACCGCATGTTGGTCAAAAGTCCGTCATTCAGCCGGCAAACACTTAAAGATTTTCAGCAAACCTTGCTCCACGAAACGGTGCATCTTGCGGTAGAGGGCATTCCGCTTCCGGTGTGGTTCAATGAGGGCTTTGCCCAATATGAAGCGGGACAATTCTCCTTACAGAAACGGGTATTGGTAAGCAGGGAATTTTGGCAACAAAACCTGATGTCGTTTACCACGATCGAATATCTCATGCAGATGCCGCAAGACAAAGCGGAGATCGCCTATGCTCAAAGTGTGGCAATGGTAGATTATTTGATTGAGTATTTCGGGACCGGACTCGTGAGCAAATGCCTCCTTTATTCAAAAAAACATCAGGACTTTGAAAAAGGCTTTCAATATGCCTTTCTAATGGATACTCAACAATTTCAACAACACTGGCGGGAAAACGCTCAAAAAAGCTACCGCCTTTATATCCTGCTGGGGCAAAATAATTTGATCTGGATCCTTGCCCCTCTTATCTTGATCTTGGGGTTTATCCTGACAAGGATCCGGCGAAAGAAGTTATTAAAAGAATGGGAGACCAATGAACCACAAGAAAGTGCCGACGACTTCTGATTTTCCCTTCTTTCTTCTGTTATTTTCCCGAATATCATAGTAGTTTAAAAACGATTAGCAAAAAGATATTATGTTGATCAGCTATATAATATATTGAGGTAATATGAAAAAAATAATTATACCGATAGTCCTTGCCCTTGTTCTGATCACCACCTTGTTTGTGTTCGCCGAACCAAAATTAAAAAGCAATGATCAAGTATACGAATGCAGTGATTACGGTGATGATGGCTTTTGTTCTCCGGAAGAAGTAAAGGTTACAGTCCTAAACTTTAGTGATTACATACTGAATGTGATTAAAGAATATGAACGTGACGGTAGTTATCCCTATTCCTGGGTTAACGGCTATAAAGGTGTCAGCAGGGATCTCTATTATGACGGAACAAAGATCGCAAATGCAAATCCGGATAGCTCGCACAGTACTTACTGCTGTGGCTTGACCTTTGAAGTATATTTTCGCAGTATCATGCAGTTCAATAAGGATAAAGGATATCCCGAAAACATCAATAATATGAGCGTCGCAGATTTTAATCGTTTCATATCCCTCTGGTTCGTACAAGAAACCAAAGGTGATGGACCCGGCGAGGCACTTGAGGCATACGGCCTGGGTACCAAGATCTCCAACATGAAGGATGTTCAAAAAGGTGATTTTGTCCAGATCTGGCGCACCAGCGGCTCGGGTCATTCCGTTATTTTCATCAACTGGATCGTTAATGAAGAAGGCGATACCACAGGAATGAAGTATTGGTCCACTCAACCCGGTACGAATGGCGCAAATTATAACACAGAATACTTTTCCGGCTTCGGCGGAAAAGTTGATAAAGCCCACACACATTACAGTCGGGCACGTAATCCAAAAGATTTTACACGCTTTTAATTATGATAACCGGAATAAGAATTATATAAATTACGGGAACAAGTCGCCTTATAATGGGACTTATATTCATTGTATGGAGTCCGAATTGCTAAAAATCAAATCTACTGCTATTCTCTTTCTTGTGATGATCTTGATCATTGCGCTTCCGCTTTCGGCCGCACTTCCCACACAAATGTCAAATTTTGCTTCTCCGGCCTACTGGGGAATGGCCCATTCCGGTGGAGCTGTAGCAGATGTTTCTAATGCCTACTGGATAAATCCGGCCCTAAATCCCTATGATACACCCTGGTCCGTCAATGTCAATGAGGCCTTCTTGCCCGGCACCGGCATATTTATTTCCGAATTGTCCGGACATTATCGTTTTAAAGGAAACCACGTGGTCACTACCGGATTGAATTTTGAAAATTACGGCAGCTTTGATCAACGGGATATTGAGGGCACGCTCGAAGGTGAATTCACCGCCGCGCAATATCAATATTTTGTGGGTTACGGTTATCGTATATCAGATCATTTTTCTGCCGGGACACAGATCGTTTTTCAAAGTGATCGTATTGACGCCTCGCGTGAGACTTACACCTATCTACGCTACGGATTAGCCTATACTTTTGGCAAACGTGACAACGTGCTTGCGTTCAGCGGCGCTACGAATGGATTAGACAATACCTGGCGAGCTTCATTTTCCCATGAACTGGAATATATGCCTTTACGCATGAATATTGATTTTCGTTGGTATGGCGATGATTGGAACCCTGCGTCATTTTATGATACCGAAAGCGGCGATTTTATTTTTGATACGGCAGCACGGTATTTCGCTGAAAAATTTACCTTGGGATTTTATATCGGAGCGGGTGAGAATCTTCACATTATGGCCGGCATTGATCTGGCACGTCTCAATCTGGCCGGTAATACTTTCGGACTGGATACCATTCTCAGTGGTATCTCACTGGGCGGTCAATATAAAATTAATCAACTTGAGATCAGTTTGGGTCTTTACCATTACGCCAACTTCACCACCATGACGGCGTTGGGGATATCGTATAGCGGAAAATAGAGTTTAGGGGTTTAAGAGTTTAAGGGTTTAGTTAATATCAATTTTATTCTCTAAACTCTTTTTTCTTTTCTCTTTAAAAAAATGCTGTAAAATATTACTGCATGGCTGTTCGTAAACACCAGAAATGATCTTCACGCTGTGATTTAGACGGGGGTCTTCACACAAATGATAAAGTGAATCGCAGGCACCGGCTTTGGGATCGGCGGTAGCGTAAACACAGGTATCCATACGGGCATGCACCAAAGCACCCGCACACATGGGGCAAGGTTCCAGGGTCACATACATGGTACAGCCTTTAAGTCGTTTTTCACCCAAGGTATCACATGCGGCCGTAATGGCCAGGATCTCCGCGTGCGCGGTGGGATCTTTTAAAGTTTCAACCCGGTTGTAACCGCGGGCAATGATGGTATTATCTTTTACGATGATCGCGCCGACGGGAACTTCATCTATCGCTAGGGCTTTCTCCGCTTCGGCGAAGGCTTTTTTCATCCAGTATTCGTGGGTAAATGGATTCAAGATATCCTGCATCTATGCCTCCTTTTTCACGTTCACAACAAATACCCGGTCATCTTGTTGATAATCCTTGATCACCCGGTGTTCATATGCTGAAAATATTTTCTTCATTTCCGGTGTTTGTCCGTTTCCGCCATATTCAAGTAAGGCCACACCTGCGGGTGTCATCCAATTTAAAAATTTTCCGGCAAAAAAACGATAAAAAGATAAACCGTCATCCTTATCGGACAAAGCCTGATGAGGCTCAAAATAAGATACGTTTTTATCCAGTGAGCTTATTTCACCTTTTGCGATATAGGGTGGGTTGCTAACGATCATATGGAAGGGTGTTTTGGGTTGGTATTCCCGAATATCGCCATGAATGACGTCGATGCGCTTTTCAAGATTATTAAAATTGATATTCCGTTTCAAGACCTTCACCGCTTCTTCGGATTTTTCGACAGCGGTAATCTTTGCCTGTGGAATGTGCATAGCCAGGGCAATGGCAATACAGCCAGAGCCGGAGCCGATATCGAGAATATTCAATTCCTGAGGTAAGGTGATGTTGATCTCTTTAATATCTTCACCATCATCGGATTTTTCCTTGCGGACGATCTCTTTTGGCTTGATCTTCTCCAAGAGGGAGGGAGCTAATTTAATAGTTTCTTCTACCAGTCGTTCCGTTTCGGGACGCGGGATCAGTACATGCTCATTCACGGCCAATTTAATGCCATAGAATTCACAATTACCCACGACTTGTTGAACCGGTTGATTCCCGGCGCATTTCAATAACATGGGGCGAAATACGGCCAACTCAGTCTCACTCATCGGGTGGTCAAATTGAAGATAAAGATCCATGCGCGAACAGGAAAGTGTCTCACATAAAAGCCATTCAACGACGGTTTTGGCATCGTCAATACCTTTTTCTTCAAGATAATTTGCGGACCAGTTCATGATGCTCATAACGGTCCATGTTTTGGATCCGGGCATGGTTTTATAGATTCTTTAGTTTTTCGACATTATCAGCAAGCTTCAGCTGTTCGATAAGCTCAAACAGATCACCATCCATCACCGCCTGCAGCTGGTGAGTCGTAAAATTAATGCGATGATCGGTGATCCGCATTTGGGGGTAATTGTAAGTACGGATCTTTGCGGAACGGTCACCGGTTGAGACCTGCGAACGCCGTTCAGCCGCAACCTTGGCATTTTGTTCATCAATGCTATGTTGTAATAAGCGACTGTAGAGGATCTTCAGCGCTTTTTCTTTATTTTTATGCTGTGAACGCTCGTCCTGACACGCCACAACCACTCCACTGGGAATATGGGTAATACGAATAGCCGAATCGGTCTTATTCACATGCTGTCCACCCGCACCGCTGGCACGGTAGGTATCAATGCGAAGATCGACATCGGCGATCTCAACATCCACTTTTTCAGCTTCGGGTAAAACGGCAACGGTTGCTGCGGAGGTATGAATACGACCCGAGCTTTCTGTGGCGGGAACACGCTGTACGCGATGGACACCGGATTCGTATTTTAACAAACCGTAGGCTCCATCACCTTTGATCGAAAAAGACATTTCTTTTATGCCGCCCAGTCCGATAAAGGATGAGCTCAATTCTTCGATCTTCCAATTTTGCCGTTCGGCAAACCGCACATACATGCGGTAGAGATCATGCGCAAACAAGGCAGCTTCATCACCGCCTGTTCCGGAACGAACTTCCACAATAGTGTTTTTATCGTCGTTCGGATCCGGAGGGATCAACAAGAACTTAATGGCTTCTTCCATGCGCTCAAGCTGTTCTTTCAGATCGTCCAATTCATCTTTGACCAGTTCTTTTAATTCGTCATCATTACCGCGAAACACTTCTTCATCATCGGCAATATGCGCCAATAATGCTGCATATTCTTTATGGACTTCCATGATCGGCTCAAGATGCTTACGTTCTTGAGATAACTTTCTAAATTTATTTTGATTGGTAAAAGTTGCAGGGTCAGATAATTCGGCGATCACCCGATCATAGCGTTCTTTAATTTGTTCAAGTTTATCTAACATTGTGGCTCCCGGAATTATTCCATAGCTTCAGCAACGAATTGTCCGCCTTTATATTTTTCCCACTTATCACCAAATCCTGTTTTCAGGGCGGCAACGGCACATTCGATCATGCCGGCATCGGGTTCTTTGGTGGTAATGCGTTGCAGCCATAGACCCGGCTTTGCCATCCATGCAATAAACCATTTATCAAGATTCCTGCTGGAAAATTTCAAGACCTCGTAGCTAAGTCCCATCACAAGGGGAATAAGGGGAATATGATACAGAAGGCGCATCTGAATGGTCAGTGATACCTGAAAAAAATGAATTACCAAAGCATCAACAATAGCATAAATAATGATCACACTGATCATGGAAATGAAAAGAAACGAGGTTCCGCAGCGAGGATGAAAGCGTGAATGCTTTTTGATATTCTCTACGGTCAGTTCTTCACCTGCTTCAAAGGCATAGATGGTCTTGTGTTCGGCGCCATGATAGCTGAACAGGCGTTTGATATCTTTCATCAGTGAAATGATAATAAGATAAAGCAGGAAAAAGATGATGCGGAAAGCGCCCGCGCTCACATTGAACCAGCCTGCACTGTCTTGCAAACCGAATAATTTTTCCGTGATCCACATCGGTCCTATCAGAAACATCACAATAGCCAAGCCAATGGCAAATAGCGTGCTTAAAAATCCGACAAGTTTCGACCAAAAGCTCGCTTCTTTTTTGCTTTCCTCAGGATAGGCGATATCCGCTGAAAAATTGAGGGTTTCCATACCGATCTTCATTGACTCGAACATGGATATAACACCGCGAACCACCGGCCAGCTGTAAAATTTATTTTTCTTTGCCAGTGAGGTAAATTCTTTGCGTTCGGTGATAATCTCACCTTCGGGATTGCGAACTGCCGTAGCGTATGCTTTGGGAGTACGCATCATAACACCTTCCATCACGGCCTGGCCGCCAACGAGGATCGTCTTTTTTTCTTCGGTTTTTTTAGTCATAATATTTTCCTGTAAAACTTTTTGAATAAACAAAAATCATCCCGGAATGCGGGATGATCTTAATATTTCAAACATAAAAAAGCTAGTTGTCTTTTTTTATGCCGTATTTTTTGTTGAATTTTTCAATTCGGCCAGCCGTATCGAGAAACTTTTGTTTACCCGTAAAGAAGGGATGGCAAGAAGAACAAATTTCGACTTTCAGATCACCGGCTGTGCTGCGTGTCTTAAAACTATTGCCGCATGCGCAGGTAACTGTTACTTCGTCGTATTTGGGATGAATTCCGCTTTTCATTTTTTTACTCCTAAAACAATCATATCAAAGCCGTGTATTATACGATTGAATTTTGGTTTAGTCAAGTAATTTTAAGAAAGTTATGAGTTAAAAGTTATGAGTTATGAGTAGAGCTTTTATCCGCCATTTTTAATTGCTTTACTAGTTACAATAGCCGACCTAATCATTTTAAGAATTTCAGTTGCATCCAAAGACATACTTTCATATTGTTTTTCATCAAGAAAATCTGTGTCTTTCAATATGGAAAGCCAAAATAAACTCTCATCACATTCCTTTTGACCTATTCCTAATTTATGAATAAAATCAGCTCTGCTTTCAGCATTTTGAGCCTCTCGTACCATTGCACCAACAGATGTCCCGCTTCTCATTAATTGTTTACTCAACACATATTCATGCTTTTCCTTGCATAAGTATTTGTATAGATTCACAACCCTGATCGAAAAAGCATAAGTTTTCCTTTCGATTGCACCCTTTCTTGATTCTTTGTTTTGAGTACTCATCACTTATAACTCATCATTCATAACTTTTATTCATCCTCCCCCGGTCGTTTCCTCCAACTGTACTCTGCCTTATACACGTACATTCTATTGAAAATCATTGTTAATATCCATCAAATCATTATTATGCCATAAAACCGTGATCTACATCACTCATTTCTAATGTTGTGAAACATCCTTGTTTTTCGTATTATTTATATTAATTAAATATGCTGCGAGGAAAGAATGAAAAAAATATTATTCATAGGATTTATCATCATGACATTAACAGGATGTACAAATTTTTACGATGTGATCATCACAGGTGGAACGGTCATCGATGGCTCCGGAGAGGCCGCAAAGAAAGCGGATGTCGGGATCATTGGCGATAAGATCGTCGCAGTCAGAGATCTCTCGGGCAAAGAAGCAAATATTAAGATCGATGCGACAGGTAAAGTTGTTTCCCCCGGTTTTATTGATGCTCACTCACATACCGACACTAAGTTAATGATCAATCCGCGTGGTGAATCCAAAGTTCGCCAGGGCGTGACCTCCGAGGTGACCGGCAATTGCGGCTACTCCCCTTACCCGCAAAAAGCGGATGACAACAGTATGTGGTCTTCAAAATATGCTTATCCCGATTATAAAAGTTACTGTGACACGCTTGAGAAACACGGCATGGGCATCAATCAGGCCTGTTTGGTCGGTCATGGCAATATACGCCGTTATGTGATGGGGAATGTGGATGCCGAAGCAACGCCGGAACAATTGGCCGAAATGAAAAATTTGTTAGAAACTCAGATCAAGCAAGGCGCTTGGGGTATGAGCACCGGACTGGAATATGCTCCCGGCTCTTTCAGCAACACGGAAGAACTGATCGAGCTTGCCACTGTACTAAAAAAATATGGTGCCCTCTATACAACTCACATGCGGAGTGAAGATAAATATTTGGTTGAAGCCGTAGATGAAGCCATACGTATCGGCCGTGAAAGTGGTGCGCAGGTACAGATATCTCATTTTAAAGCCTGCAATCAACCTTATTGGCCTCTTATCGATATCGCCATTGACCATATCAAGGCAGCCCGAGATGAAGGATTAGTCGTCTCTGCCGATAGATATCCCTATAATGCATATAACACGTCACTTGCTGTTTTTTTGCCCACCTGGGCGCGCGCAGGCAACGATGACGATGTTGTTGAACGTCTGAAAGACCCTGATAACGATGCCGAATTCCGTGCTTATGCTGAAGGTAAGTTCAAGAATATTGGCGGTGAAGAACTTTTCCTTATCTCGGAATGCAAGAATCCACGCTGGGCAGACAAAACGGTCGCCGAAGGAATGGAAGAAACCGGCTTGAGTGGGTACGATTACGTCAAAATGATCTTGCTTGAAGATATCCATGCCGACATGATCGGATTCGCCATGGATGAGGACAATTTGAAAAAAGTACTAAAACAAGATTTCGTTATGATCTGTTCCGATGCCTCTGCCTGGGCGCCCTACGGTGAACTGGGCAAAGGCAAACAGCATCCCCGCGCCTACGGTTCCGCCGCACGCGTTCTGGGAAAATATTGCCGCGAAGAAAATATATTTGACCTTCCCACCGCCGTTTACAAATTAAGTGGCTTGGTCGCTAAAACCTTTCAGATCCCCAAACGCGGATTATTGAAAAAAGGTTATTACGCCGATGTTGTGGTCTTTGACCCCGAAACCGTCATAGACGTTGCTACTTACAGCGACCCGCACCAATATCCGATCGGTGTTCAAGCCGTCCTCGTCAACGGCAAGATCGCCGTGGAAAACGGCGAACACACCGGTGTGTTGAACGGGAGAGCGTTGAGGAAGAGGTAGGGATTATGAAATCATTCGATAGTATTGATGAATTATGTTCATTAATTCTAACAAAAAGAGATCAATTAGTTAAAGAATTTGAGGAAAATGGGTTTGATTCACTTCCTAAAGAAAAGACTTTTCTATGTAATAATTCAAAAATTATAATTGATTTACTCAAATTAGTCATAATTCATACTGAACATAAAACTTATAGGAAAATTATTTATAAAAATTTTGATGATTATAAAAATAATAATCTTCCCTCAACTATTGAGTTTAGAGCTATTTATTACTTATTTGATAAATTGAATTCAAGAAATAAATATAGAAAAATCATTAAAAGAGAAAAACCGGATTTTAGCTACAAAACAAATGAGGGAGTTCTTATACATACTGAAATTGCTGAAGCAATCCCTCCTAATTGGGCTCAATTCCGCAGACTGTTTAATAAATCTTCTACTAATAATTTAAATATTGAACAAACAAAAAGATTGTCCGAAACAAAGTTTAAAACATATTCTTCAAGTTTTGACATTTACGAACTCAACGGTGGAAAATTCATGAGCCAATCGCTAGGATTAACTGATACAAATGCGATTCATTCATTTATTATCAAGATGATTAATAAAAAGTTTATTAAGTACCAAACATATGATATTGGGGACATTAACAATATACTTATTTATGTTAACGACATAGGATTTTCCGATTATCATCAAGCAAAATCTGTATTGGAGCTAATTAATAATTCAGATGAAATTAATAAAAGTAGCATTACTATAGATTCAATATATGTTGTAAATGAAGATGATGATTTTTTTGTGGAATATATACACAACAATAATAACCACTATAAGATAAAAAGTTAAATGAATTCATTCCCCCAACACCACGCCACCTGGCGCAAGGTGGAGGAACGTTTATTCAAGCTGATGTAATCTTCTATTGAACTGCTCTGCAGTTCTATTTCTTTGTAAAAACAATTTCTAAACTCTTAGACCCCTATCGGGGTTGGCTTGTTCAACCCCGTCGGGGTTGTTGTATATGATTAGAGCTCCGGCTATATTATTCTTTGATCCCTTCGGGATCGTTGTTCAACCCCATACGGGGTTGTAGTATGTAGGTGAAAGCTTGGCTATATTGTTATTCGATCCCTTTGGGATCGTTGTTCGACCCCTTCAACCTACGCTCGGAGAGCTACGGCTGACAAGTCGGGGTTGGAGTGTATGACTAGAACTTTGGCTATATTGTTGTTTGATCCCTTCGGGATCGTTGTTCAACCCCTTCAACCTACGCTCGGAGAGCTACGGCTGACAAGTCGGGATTGATGTTTATGATTAGAAATTTGGCTATATTGTTGTTTGATCCCTTCGGGATCGTTTTTACTATTTTCAAATCACGCATTAAAAATTTGTGATCTGGCTCACAGTTCAAAATTGAATATTGGCAAGCAGCCGTCCTTTACTTAATTTCGTAGACCCCGCCAGCTGGCGGGTCAAAAAGCTTCACGCCGGATGAAATCCGGTGTTTGGATCACATTAATAAATGAAGCACAGCGTGGTTCAAGAGGAGGACGAAAACGAGGCGCTGAAAAAGTGGAATAAACACTATATAAGATTTATAAACGAGATCCCGAAGGGATCGAACAATAATATAAACGAACTACTTCACACAACTCGGACCCTGACGGGGTCCAACAAGTTCTTCAGGGAAGACAGCATGGGAACGTACACTCGCATTTTATATCAAATCGTGTTTCAAACCAAGCACTGGGAAGAAACATTGACCAAGCAAAACCGTGAGAGACTTTTTACTTTCATTTCAGGTATTCTTATAAAAAAGGAATGCTTTGTCTATCAGGTAGGTGGCGTTGAAAATCATATTCATATTATAACACATGTGCACCCAAATATTGCGGTTTCGCAACTGGTAAAAGATATCAAGCTGGCCAGCACGACATTAATCCGCAGTGAAAGGCTTTTTTCGCACTTCAAAGGGTGGAACGAAGGATTCGGAGCATTTACCTATACTCCGGAGGCGATTGATAACCTGATCAAGTGCGTGTTGAATCAGGAGGCACACCATAAAAAAGAAACACCCCAAGAGGAATATCTTCGTTTGTTAAGAGAATTCGAAATCGAATTTGAGGAAAAATATATTAAATAGCTTCTTCAACCCCGTCGGGGTTGTGGTGTATGATTAGAGCTCCTGCTATATTATTCTTTGATCCCTTCGGGATCGTTGTTCAACCCCTTCAACCTACGCTCGGAGAGCTTCGGCTGACAAGTCGGGGTTGATGTTTATAATTAGAAATTTGGCTATATTGTTGTTTGATCCCTTCGGGATCGTTGTTCAACCCC
>CAYNBL010000018.1:20092-26648 GCA_964395205.1 uncultured bacterium
GATGTTTATGATTAGAAATTTGGCTATATTGTTGTTTGATCCCTTCGGGATCGTTGTTCAACCCCTTCAACCTACGCTCGGAGAGCTTCGGCTGACAAGTTGGGGTTGATGTTTATAATTAGAACTTTGGCTATATTATTCTTTGATCCCTTCGGGATCGTTGTTCAACCCCTTCAACCTACGCTCGGAGAGCTACGGCTGACAAGTCGGGGTTGATGTTTATGATTAGAAATTTGGCTATATTGTTGTTTGATCTCTTCGGGATCGTTGTTCGACCCCGCTGAAGTTGTGGTAAGTTCTCAAAAGAAAAAACATACAATAACACCCGTTGTGTGAAATAGGTAGAATAACAGCGAGTATTTTTTGTCATCTCGACTAAGTCCGCTGTTTGGCGGACGCATGGAGAGATCTCAAACGAGGAATGAATATCCAAGCGTTAAATTATGCTTTGTTGTTTGAGATTTCTCCACTACATTCGCCACCAGAGGTGCCTCGTCCGGTCGAAATGACATAAAATAACGCTTTCTTTTGAAAAAAAGTAATTTCATACAACGGGTTACAATAACATATTTAACAATATTAATTTTAAGGCTATTACCTTAAATTATTCTTGCATTATTAAGGCTATACCCTTATTATTTGGTGTAATGTTTAAGGAGATAGCCTGATGAACAAACAAAAACTTATTTTACATCATGTTGATGACAGCATCAGCATATTAAAAAAAGCCACCGATCTTGTCATTCCACAAGCCGGTTGGATATACTCTATCAGAAAAGCACTCAATATGTCACTCCGGCAGTTGGGTAAAAGGATGAATATTACACCTCAAAGTATGAAAGAGATCGAAGAAAGGGAAAAATCGGGAACGGTTTCGATCAAGGTGTTAAAGCAAGTTGCCAGTGCACTCAACGCGAAATTTATTTATGGATATGCGCCCAATGATGATTCACTGGAAAAAATGATCGAAAAAAGAGCTCTTACTTTAGCTAAAGAAATTGTAAACAGGACCTCAAATAATATGAGACTGGAAGACCAGGAAAACTCTACTGAACGAATTGAGGCCGCAATAAACGAGAAAACAAAAGACATCATTGCAAACATGCCAAGGTACTTGTGGGAATGAAATTAACATACGCCAATGGACAAACACCTATCTCTGAAGAAGAGTTTGAAGAATTGCTTATTAAAACGATCTCAACCAGAGCTCAACTTGATGAATTTGAACAAATGAATATTGAAATTGCTGTTGAATGGACAATGAAGAAAAATTTCAATATCGACAAGGTATTATCAATTGAGTTCATTAAAGAAGTTCATAAACGTATGTTCAATAACGTATGGGGCTGGGCAGGCAGCTTTAGAAACTCGAATAAAAACATTGGGGTTGACAAGCACTATATTTACCCCGAATTACAAAAGCTAATTAATGACGTTAAGTTTTGGATAGAAAATAAAACGTTTTCTAATGATGAAAATGCGGTAAGGTTTAAGCACAGATTGGTTAAAATCCACCCCTTCCCAAATGGAAATGGTCGGCACTCCCGTTTATGTGCAGATATCTTTATTTCTCATATTTTTTACCAAGATATATTTTCCTGGGGAAGCAATAGTAACCTCACCATACAAAGTGATTTTCGGAAACAGTATATTGACGCTATTTTGTTAGCAGACGAAGGCGATATTCAAGACTTAATTAAATTTGCAAGATCATAGTAATAATTAATATTCTGGAGTCACCATGCGCACCTTTATCCAAAAAACCGCCTCATGGAAAAACATCCTCATCCTGATGGGGATCATGCTGGTGTTCCAGTTTCTTTTCTTTCCCGCGTTATTGCCAGAAGGCGAGCATGCGGTGCTGCTGGATTCAGAATTGGGATACCGCGCGGGCGAAGCCTATGAGGTCATCGGGCACTACAGCGACAGCATGCGCCGGACTTATATCCTCAACGAGGTGACGTTGGACCTGATCTTTCCGGTGGTTTATACCCTATTGTTCGCCTTTGCGATCTACCTGCTTTTCGGGAATGCCACACTGGCGCTGCTCCCCTTTTTACAAATGATCTTTGATTACCTTGAGAACACAAGCATTGTGATCATGCTGTTGACCTGGCCCAATAAATTCATGTGGATGGCAACGGCCGTTTCAGTCTTTTCCATGATCAAGTGGGCGCTTGTCGGGATCTCAATGCTAATCATTTTGGTGGGTGGCGTGAGGTTTTTGATCATGCGTAAAAAAATATCCGAGTAATATTTATCCTATCCATGTGACCTCCATCACACTTTTACATTTACTATAACATAAATACATCTATTTCAGTATTTTTCTTGGCATTAATAAAAATAATGTTGCCCTTTAGTGCAACTTTTATTAAAATGAGGAGAACGATCATTGAAATACCGTAAAGTCTTTTACTACAAAAATTACTTTGCTTCATTTTTTTTCAAAGCAGATAAATGATGTACAGATCAAGATCACTTGGACAATTGATTTTATCAGAAGATTTCATAAAGTACCGAAGAAGTACTTCAAATATATTGGCGGTACAAAAGGACTATATGAAATACGCGTACAACATTTAAATGACATTTTTAGAATCTTTACATTTTTTGATAAAGGAAATCTAATTGTATTAATAAATGGCTTTCAAAAGAAAAAACAGAAAACTCCAAAATCAGAAATAAAAAAAGCTTTGCGGATTCGAAAGGAGTATGAAAATGAAAAATTCAAATCTTAAGTCCTTTGATGAACACTTGGATGAAGTATATGGTAAAAAAGGTACTAAGACACGCAATGAATATGAACGTGGTTACAAACTCTTTGAACTTGGGGTATTAGTTAGCGAAGCTCGTAAACAAAAAGGGTTAACTCAGGAAGAATTAGCGCAAAAAATCGGTAGTACAAAATCTTATATTTCCAAAATCGAAAATGGTGTTAAAGAAGCTCGCGTATCCACATTACAACGCATTATTGAAGATGGATTAGGTGGGAAACTTCATTTAAGTGTCGAATTCAAATAAGGACATCCTCATGAAAGAGATCATGTTCATCGTTTATAGTTTATTTCGACTGCCATTTTACGAGGAACGTCGTTCCTTTTACGCCAATATCATTTCCATCATAAGACCAAGTACCCCAATGTTGTTCCAGATCTAAGCGATTTACAAGACTTGTTTTATCTTTATCGGCACCAAAGGCATGAACGATGCTCATGAGCAAACGGGAATAATTGATACCGTAACCTGAAGAAATAAAATTGGTAGATCCGTAATTGTGATTACCGTAACGAAGGAATATAATATCGTATAGTCCTAGTTGTAGGGCATTTACTGATTCATCTTCTTTTATATCATGAGCATATTTTACATGCATCAGTTCTGTCTGGGCGCTATTATCATACAATGATATATCCACATTAAAACCGAACAAATAATTATTTGTGACATCCGGACCCAGATTCTTGAAAGTGTAATGAATTCCCGGGGTGATGTCAAAGTGTATATTATGTTCAAAAAGGGTCATATCACCTTTATTAAAAGAAGCCAGGATAGGCCACTTGACAATGACACCAATATCCGCAACCGTATTTCTGCTAATGGTTGTGTCCGGATAATGTATATAAAGATTTTTTGCCGATATTCCAATTGACGCATCAATAAATGAATGATATGACAATGCGGCACCTAAGCCTCCATACAGCAATGTCGACGAGAATTGATCGGGAACATAGGCCCAATTTACCGTGGTCATTCCCAGACCCAGTGTAAATTTCTCGCCTAATTGAAATCCTCCGGCGATCGTTCCCGAACCGAAATGATTCAGCTATTCCAAATTACTTGTGCCTACCCCAAATTTATTATTATGTGCAAACAGGGCTGTGGCTGCGGGATTCTCCCACATTCCCTGTGGATCATCAGCTCAAATATTTGCAAATGACCCACCCATTCCCAATGCTTGAGCACTAGGTGAATATCTATCTTCACTCATGGTATCCAAACAGGGTGACGGAACCGCATACAAAGTAAAGAGAATTGATGCGCTAATTAGAGCAAAAATGATTTTAGATTTGTTAATCATCATGAGAGAAACTCCTTCATTTCGAAATTCTACTATTCACGGCTACCAGTTGATAATTAATTAATTATAGCATAATTATACAATAAAAAAGGAAGTAAAAAAAACCTTTTATATCAATTATATATTTATGACTCTTCCTATTTTATCAGCAACATTTTTTTCGTTATGCTAATTTTATTCCCGACCCGCATAGTACAGAAATAAATTCCACTGGACATGCCTGACGCATCCCAAATCAATTCGTAACTTCCAGCCTCGACAAATCCATTGAGCAGTTGATCAACCAATACTCCCTGCATATTATAAATATTGACCGCAGTATTGCTACCTTCGGGGTAGTACAAGCTGATCACTGTTCTTGGATTGAAGGGGTTCGGATAATTTTGTTCCAGCGAATAGACATCGGGCAAGATCGGATCACACGCCGTTTGAAAATTGATCTGTGAAAGCAAATTCGTATGCGGATTGGGGTCTACTCTTACCTTCATAACTTCACCTACATCTTCGGCGAAGTATCTATATTGTTCCCATATAGGCGTTCCGGTGGAATCCGTCCGGTATTCCATCATTTTCAAACAATTGTAAAAGGTACCGGCCGGTGTTACAACCGTTTCTGTATTACTGATGGTTGAATCCAGCATAGAAATACCTTCATATTCGTAGTGGAAGGAATATCCGGGGCTTAGGATCTCATTGGGAAAGGAGGCATATCCCATGGGGTATACCATTGCAGAATCAATATCGGTGGATTCCCCAGATACTGCAACCAACAAAATGTTTCCAAGGCTATCCTCCCTCAGCCAAAACACATGAAATACATGCCTAGTACTCGGAGTATCATCCATTATTGTCGAACCAACCAGTTTATAATATAATTCTCCGTGAACAGAATCCGTACCTTCAATCGTTTCATATCCCGTTCGTGGGGACCAGCCTGTGCCTTCCTCCCCCGAACGATATACAAGACTGTTTCCCATTTGTAAAGGTAAATGATAATCAGCAGCCGTTTGCGCCGGCAAGATCGTTAGTGTACTCCAAAAAATAAATAGTATACAAGTGAATGTCTTCATTTTATTCTCCTTGTTTTACATTCAAGTTCTTTTATTACTCAAAATAATTTATATGAAATAACAAAACTTCTTCCAGACACGCAGGGGGAAGTTCCGGTTTAAAATAATTATCAGATATATGTGTCTTATAAATCAATATATTACTTGTTCTTGTTATGCACAAAGATTTTTTATATTAGCGGATCACAGAAAATGCTTCTTAATACCCTGACTCAAATATACTTTTCAATTTTCATACGACCAAGCAGGCCATGTCTGCGATCTTTATATAAAATTTCAAATACATTGTTTTTTTACACAAAAGCTTCGTGCTTCTTGTCACCTGTGTTATTATTTCATCAATACGCACTTCTTTGCCGACATGAAATCCCCGGCCTGAATTCGGAAAACGTAAATACCGGAAGGCATATTCCTCGCATTCCATTTTACACTATACTGACCGATGTTTTTATGTTCATCTACTAATGTTTCCATCCATTGACCGGTGACATTGTAAATGGATAAATTAACTATTGCAGATTCCGGTAATTGGTACGAAAGGGTAGTTGATGGATTAAAGGGATTGGGATAATTTTGTTGTAAAGTAAAATCAATCGGGATTGTTTTAGTATTTTTTTCTTTAACAGACGTTATAATATGATATTGAATAAGTTTAGATGTGCCTGCTTTTTCTACCGGTATTTCTTGTGTTTTCATCACTTCCCCGATACCTTCAGCATAATATGCATAGACAAGCCAAGTCGTTGTTCCCAGTGAATCCACATAGATATGTCTGACTTTGATACAATTTGTGAATATACCGGCCGGCGTGTCAACTGTTTCAGAAATACTCATTATAGAGTCCTGTACGTATATATCGCTATAAAAATATTCCCGGAAGTAACCCAGTGTTAAAAACTCGTTTGGAAAAAAGAGACCCGGGTTTTCATAGATCATTGCTGAATCCAATTCTGGTGATTGATTCAGACTTACTGCACCAACAAGAATATTTCCTAATGAATCTTCACGAAGCCAAAAAACGTGACATACATTAGGTTCTAATGGGGCACTATTCATTGTCTCTACTGCTTCTTGCCTGAAATACATGATACCTGATATAGAATCTGTTCCTTCGATAGACTCACATACTGATCTTGGTTCTTCATCATCAACCTGATAAACTAAATTGTTTCCTATTTGTAATGGTAAATAATAATCTGCAGCGGTTTGCGCCGGCAAGATCGTGAGTGTACTCCAAAGAACAAGTAGTATACAAGTGAATGTTTTCATGATATTCTCCTTGTTGTTTTTTACGTTCTTCTTTCACTCCATATTTTTTTATCAAATAACTCAACTTCTTCCAGACACGCAAGGGGGAAGTTCTGGTCTATGATTATTATCTGGTATTTGTGTCTTATAAATCAAT
>CAYNBL010000019.1:0-26567 GCA_964395205.1 uncultured bacterium
TTTATGGGCGATACGGGGTCGCTTGCCTACGGGGCGGCTCTTGGAACGGTTGCAATATTATTAAAAAAAGAAGTCGTTTTCTTAATGGTCGGTATGGTCTTTGTTATTGAAGCTTTGAGCGTGGTCCTGCAAGTTGGATGGTTCAGGTTTTCAAAAAAACGGACAGGAATCGGCAAACGGATATTCCTTATGGCACCTCTGCACCATCATTTTGAAGAAAAAGGCTGGCCGGAATCAAAAGTGGTTATCCGCTTCTGGATCCTTGGTATACTCTGTGCTTTAATGTCCATGACAACATTTAAAATTCGATAAAAAGGATTTATTGTGCTCGTAACAGATAAGAACATAACGGTTTTAGGTGCCGGTAGAAGCGGTATCTCAGCGGCCATATTGCTGGCAAAACACGATGCCAAAGTATTGGTAAGTGACAGTAATTCGGATAATAAAGCCCCTGATCTGATGCGTATTTTTGATGAGCATGGTATTTCTTATGAATTTGGACAGCACAGCCAAAAGGTTCTGAAATCTGATTTTGTGATCCTGAGTCCCGGTATCCCTACCACGTCTGACGTTGTTCAATTATTATATGAACGGGATATTCCGGTTTATTCGGAGATTGAAGTGGCCAGCTGGTTTACGGAAAGTCCCATTATTGCGGTCACAGGCACAAATGGAAAAACCACGACAACAGCATTGATCGCAGATATGCTGAAACGCTCAGGTATCCCCGCTGTAGCATGCGGCAATATTGGTCACTCTTTTTCTCAGGCGGTATATACGGCTATCGTTAGCGGCTCTCACCCCATGTATGTGGCCGAGGTAAGTAGTTTTCAACTGGAAACGACCAAAGATTTTCGTCCAACTGTCGCTGTATTGCTGAATATTACACCCGATCACCTTGATCGCTATGATTCTTTCCTTGATTATGCCTTAACGAAATGCCGCGTTCTTATCAATCAGGAAAAAGAAGATTTCGCCGTTTTGAACCGCGATGATGACCTTATTAACGAACATGCCAAAACAAAGGCTTACGTTATTCCGGTCTCCAAGGAAAAATTGTCCGATTCGATCGCATATTTTGACGGTGAAACTTTTTCATTCCAGCTGAATGAAAAATGGCACAATCTAGATAAAAATGATATTAAGCTCTTTGGCATTCACAACGAATACAATATTGCTTCGGCTGCTTCGGCCGTATCACCTTTTATTCAAGATCATGAGGGTGTATTTACATCCTTGCGTAATTTTGAGAGCATTCCTCATCGCATAGAATTTGCCGGCGAAGCCGGAAATATCCGCTTTTACAACGATTCAAAAGGCACAAATACGGACTCTGTCAAGATGGCTATCCAAAGTTTCAATTCTCCTTTGCACCTCATTTTGGGCGGACGGGACAAAGACAATGATTTCCGGGAATTAGCACCCTATTTAAGTAAAGATGATAAAATCTATGTGATCGGTGAGGCCAGCGGAAAGATCATACAACAGCTTGGAGAATTTGATCCGACACCTTGCGGAGATATGAATATTGCCGTAATGACTGCTTTTCGCGAAGCGCATCCCGGTGATGCAATACTCCTCTCTCCCGCTTGTGCAAGTTATGATCAGTATAAGAATTTTGAGGAGCGTGGAGATCATTTTAAACAATTAGTAAAAACCATTATGGACTTGGGAAATGAAAGCCAATAAAATTGAGTACCCATTAAGCTTTAAAGTTTTCATGATCACACTTGCGATCCTGATACTTGGCGGTATGCTGATACTTTTTTCGGCAAGTACTCGAGTTGCATTGAACATTGACGGCAATGCAAATAGCTTTTTTGAGAGCCATATCAAATATCTGGTTCTCTCGATCTTAGTTGGTTTTGTTTTTTATCTTATTGACTATAAGGTTCTTAAGAAGTTTGCATGGCTATTTATTATCATTGCTGTCACCCTGCTGCTCATTACCCTGATCAAAAAATTCTCCAGCGGCAACTCTCATCCGGTTCGTTGGTTATCCGTAGGCGGGCGTAATATTTTTCAGTTAGCTGAAATCGTAAAATTTGCGCTGATCATCTATATCAGCAGTTATATTGCCAATCATAAAGATACCTTGGGACAATTTCGCAAGGGTCTTATGCCGGTTATGATCGTTTCATTGTTTCTCATTATCATGATCGCGCTTACACCAGATTTCTCTTCGGCATTTTCATTATATGTTATAGTTATCGTAACATTGTATATTTACGGTGTGTCAGGTTTACAGCTGAGCATACTTTCTTCAATATTTTTAGTATTATCGGGGATATATGTCTGGATCTCGGATTATCGTCTTGCGCGTATTCTTTCACATTTTAAACCCGATGACATTAATAATGGAAGCTATCAGCTTCACCAGTCCCTTATTTCTCTTTCAGGCGGGGGGTTATTCGGACGTGGATTCGGCAACAGCACGGGCAAAAATCTTTTCCTGCCTGAAGCACATACTGATTTTATTTTCTCAATAGCGGGTGAAGAACTGGGTTTTATAACCACATCGCTGATACTGATTGCATTTGTTGTCCTTTTCGTTTCGATGTTGAAGCTTGCAAAACAGGTAAACGATCCCTTCGGAAAAAGCATTATTTTTGCCACTGCTTTCTCCATTATTTTTTATGCTGTAGCGAATGCCATTGTATGTGTCGGCTTGGTTCCGGTAACCGGTCTTCCCATGCCTTTTATTTCAAAAAGCGGATCACAGCTATTGATCAATCTTGCCCTTCTTGGCATTTGCATGAATGTGATCAAGCAATCACAACATGAAGCGCAAAAACGAGCGGAGTTTTTACATGAACTCTAAAGCAAAATATAATATTATCATTACCGGCGGCGGCACGGGCGGTCATTATTATCCCGCCATGGCTATTGCCGATGCGATCATGAAGCTATCTCCGGAAGGTATTAATATTCAATGCCATTATATCGGCTCCGAATTCGGTATAGAACAGCGTCTTGCTCCCAAAAGCGATTACCCTTACACGCTTGTACCTGTAAAAGGTTTTTCCCGTTACGTATCGCTGGCTTCGGTGATCCAAAATCTGATCTTACCCATCCGCCTGATAGTGTCGTACATAAAAATCAAGCGGCTATACAAAAAACTTGATCCGGTCGCGACCATTGCCAGTGGCGGATACGTTTCTTTACTGCCCGGATTGATCTCATCTCGCAAGCACATCCCTCTATTTGTCCAGGAACAGAATGCATTCCCCGGTGTGACCACCCGCATGCTTGCCAAACGTGCTATGGGTCTTTTTTATGCTTACGATGAAGTTAAAAACCATATCAAAGATGATGTCCTTTTCATTAAAAGAGGAAATCCCATCCGCTCATCAATTAAACGAATTGATACTCTTGAAGCTCGTAAACAAATGAACCTTGATCCCGATAAATTCACTATTTTTATTTTTGGCGGATCGCAGGGTGCTTTGAACATCAATAAATACATTGCTAAACGCGTTCAGTCATGGATCCATAAATATGATATACAGATCCTCTGGCAAACGGGAATTGCAAGTTTTGACATGTTATACAACCAATTCTGCGATCACAATGCAATTCATCTGATGCCATATATAGAGAACATGTCAGCCGCATATTCCTCTGCGAACATGGTGATAGCACGTGCCGGTGCTTTAACTCTGGCTGAGATAGAACGCATAAAGATACCTTCAATTTTGATCCCCCTGCCTACGGCTGCCGGTAATCATCAATATTATAATGCAAAAGCTTTGGAAGCCCTCGGCTGTGCACTTATCGTAGAAGAAAGTGAATTTCCCGATACTACCTTGGTAAAGCATTTAAAGAACATGATCAATGATCCTGAAAAATTAGATACAATGTTAAATGCTTTCCCCACACGTGATGATGATGCCGCGGAAATGATCGCTAAAGAAATAATTAATCAACTTCAAACATTTTACGCATGGAGTTAAAGATGCAAGATAATAGGATAACAACCGTATTCGGATCGATGCGAAAAATACACATGATCGGAATTGGCGGGATCGGAATGAGCGGGATCGCTGATGTTCTGATCCGGCTTGGTTTTTTCGTTAGTGGTTCTGACACCACTGAAACCAGTATTACCCGACATCTTAAAACTCTGGGTGCTAAGATCGATATCGGTCATCATCGTGATCATTTGCACTCCCCTGATGTCGTTGTCTATTCCTCGGCGATCAAAGAAGATAATTCCGAATTCCGTCAAGCAAAACATCTTGGGATCAAACGTATTAGACGTGCCGAATTTCTGGGTATGTTACTCTCGGTATGGCCTATTCGTATCGGTGTAGCCGGCACACATGGCAAAACTTCTACATCTTCAATAATCGCATCAGCTCTGGATGCCTGCGGTTCTCATCCATCCATGTTCATTGGCGGTATTATCAAAGATCTTAAAACCAATGCACGCATGGATTCAAAAACTTATGTGATCTTTGAGGCCGATGAATACGATCGGACATTTCTGGCCCTCCCTCCCACTCTGGCGATTATTACCAATGTTGATGCGGATCACCTGGATATATACAAAGACCTTCAGGATATGAAGGATACTTTTCTGGCTTATGCAAACAGTATCCCGGAAAACGGTTCGGTCATTCTTTGCTACGATGATGAAGGAGCCCGCTCCCTTTTACCCATGATCGATCGTCCATATGTTACTTATGGTACACATAAGGATGCTAATTTTCATATCACGGATATTTCGTACGATAAGGGCTCACATTTTACACTCAGTTATAAAAACGAGAAGATCGGGCTTTATACGATTACACAAATTGGTCTGCACAATGTATTAAACGCTACGGCAGCACTCGTCACGGCCTATCTTCTTCATTTGGACATGAAAGATGCGGGTAAAGGCGTTAAAGCATTTGCAGGCGTTGAACGACGTTTCGAGCTCCGTCATCAAACAAACGATGTCCTTTTCTATGATGATTATGCTCATCATCCAACTGAGATCAACGCAACACTTACGGCACTGCGAATTATGCACCCAAAACAACGGGTGGTGGCTATTTTTCAGCCGCATTTGTTCAGCCGGACAAAAGATTTCGCCGAGGGCTTTGCCTCTTCATTGCAAAAAGCCGACCAGATCTATATTGCCGATATTTACCCCGCTCGCGAAAAACCGGTCCGCGGGGTCAGCAGTAAAATGATCGTAAAATTGATCAAAGATCAAGGCTATAAAGAAGTTTATTATTCAGCCGGTTTGAAGGATACGGCAAAAATGGTCCTTCCGGCTATCAAAGATGACGATATCGTCATAACAATAGGTGCCGGTGATATCTGGCAGGTTTCAGATGAAATTTACAAGGAATATCATGGATCCGGTAAGATCAAATAAAAAGATATCCTTAAACAGGATCATGACCGTTCTGGTTTTTCTATTGGTGTTCATTTTGTCACTGATCTATTGCCGCTACCAACAGGTTTTTAAGGTAAAACAGATCATCGTACATAACCAATATGAATTAAGCGAAAAGCAGATCATTCATGCCAGCGGGATCAAACGAGGTGCCAATATGTTTGATCTTAAACTTGCTGACGGGATCGATCGCCTGATCGCCGAGCCCTATATTTTTAATTCATATATAAGTCGGGAATTTCCTGATGTGATCAATATTTATGTTATCGAACGGCAACCCATTGTGATGATCCGATTAAAAAATGATTATGCATTGGATGCTTTTGCGATCATGCTGCCACGTCCCATGAATTACCCCACGACTACCATGCCGGTCATTACCGGTGTTGACCCGGAGCTCCCGTTTGAATTGGGAAAACCCACATTTCATCCGGATATCCATTTTGCCATCAATTTTGTCAACTATGTACAGCAATTCAGTGATGAAGTAAAAAGTTATTGTTCACATATCACATGGTCTGAAGACAAGGGTTGGATCATTCAAAAGGATGACGAGTATCCGAAAGTATATCTTGGAAAGAATAATCTTGAGAAGCGCTTTGATATTCTTGATGCTTTCATTTCTAAAATGGAAGAAGAAGATATTGATATGCGCGATTATAAATACGTCAGTTTGCGTTTTAACGGTCAAGTAATTGTACGCGATTAACCAATGAGTAAAGCTATGAACGAAAAAACAATTTTAAGCGCCCTGGACATTGGGACAACGAAGATCTGTGCGATCGTAGGTGAATACGACGCCAGTGTTTCGGAATACCATATACTTGGTATAGGTAAAGTCCCATCTTCAGGTATGAAAAATGGAGTGGTCATTGATATCGATCAGATGCGGGCGTCCATCGAGGGTGCTGTTTCTCTGGCAATGAAAAAAGCCAATATCGAAAAGATCAGCGGTGTGACCGTGGGTATAGCCGGGGATCATATCCGCAGTATGGATACGGAGCATGCCATTCCAATAAATAGACAAGACAACAGTAAACGGGTCAATATCATTGATGAAAAAGATATGCTTCATCTTGAAGAATCAATTAAGAACATCAATATCGGGATCGATCGCGAGATTATTCATATTATTCCTCAGGAATATATCATTAATGATCAAATGGTCGTAAAAAACCCTCTTGGTATGTCCGGAAGCAAACTGACCTTAAAAGCACATGTGATCACGGCCGCAATTAACAATGCACGCGATCTCGTTAATTGCGTCCAAAAGACCGGACTCAACGTGGATGACATCGTTTTAGAGCCTCTGGCATCGGCTGAGGCCGTTTTAACGTACGATCAGAAGGAACTGGGTGTCTGTCTGATCGATATCGGCGGCGGAACCACCGATATTACCATTTTTAACAACGGACATCTTGTCAGCACGCATATCGTTGGATACGGCGGCGAGATCGTCACTCGCGATATCGCATCATTGGCGAGAACGTCATTTACCGAAGCTGAACGCATTAAGAAGCAATATGGTTTTTCAACCGCAAAATTGGCAAAATCACAAGGAATTAAAGAATTCTATATCAAGCCGGTCAACGGCAAAGTGGATATTGCAATGAATTCCGGATTACTTTCGGAATTTATTGAAGCGCGTGTCCGCGAGATCCTTCTTATGTCTCGTGAAAACCTGAAAGGCATGCAGTTAAATGCGGGTATTGTTCTGACGGGTGGAGGATCGCTTCTGAGAGGCATAGAACATCTTGGTGAAGAGATCTTCAGCATGAATTGTGTCGTCGGTTATCCCATCCATATGAATGGTTTGGAAAAAGAAGATTATACACCGGATTTTGCAACCGGTATCGGACTATTACATACGGCGAACAAATGCAATTTAAAACCTAAGTTCCCTTCAGGTCAGTCAAAGATGACCCTATGGAATAAGCTCAGAGAACGTTTATCGGAATTTTTCTAGAATATTATAAATAAAATAAATAAAGAAACGGAGGATCCTATGTTGATCGAATATGATGGATTAAAAGACCAAAGAGCACAGATCAAGGTAATCGGAGTTGGCGGCGCCGGCGGGAATGCCATTCAACGCATGATCAAAGAAAAACTGACGAATGTTGAATTTATTGCTATCAACACAGACGCACAGGCCCTTAACGCGAATGACGCTGAAATCAAGATACAGATCGGAGCCAATAAGACCCGCGGATTGGGTGCCGGTACTGACCCGTCTATCGGTTACCATGCCGCTTTGGAAAGTAAAGATCGTATTGAAGATATCGTACGCGATACGGATATGATCATTATTACCGCCGGTATGGGTGGAGGCACCGGAACAGGCGCTGCTCCTGTCATTGCAGAAATTGCAAAGAACAGCGGTGCATTAACCATCGGTTTTGTAACAAAGCCTTTCGAATTTGAAGGTACATTGCGTACTAAACAGGCACTGGAAGGCATAAAACGCCTAAGAGAACATGTTGACACATTGATCGTTGTTCCCAATGAAAAGATCTTTGACATCATTGATGATGAAACCAACTGTCTTGATGGATTCAGTATTGCGGATTCTATTTTGAATCAGGGCACCACCGGGATCTCCGACCTCATTACCAAAAACGGACTGATCAATCTTGATTTTGCCGATGTAAGAACCATTATTAAACGCAGAGGTCCCGCTGTGATCGGCGTCAGTCGCACCAGTGGTCCCGACCGTGCCATTAAAGCCGTTGAAAACGCGATCCATTGTCCCCTTCTTGAAAGCAATTCCATTAAGGGTGCTCGTGGTCTATTGATCAACTTTACGGGTGGATTGGGCATGAAACTGAGTGAAGTCCGCCAAGCCGCTAAAATGATCTATGAAGAAGCGGGTGAAAATGCAAATGTCGTCTTTGGCGCTTTGATCGATGAGAACATGAAAAATGAGATCTCGGTCACCGTCATTGCAACCGGATTGGACATGAACTCAGTCGATATACCTCAGGAACTTGAACCTCTTCCCCTTAGCGCCATCCCTGAGATCGAAATTGCAGAAAGAGATGATAAGAAAACCATGTCAACTGCTCCCGAAAAAGAGCAGATCAAGATATTTGAAGAGCCCAAAGCTCCAAGCGTAGAAAAAGCCGAGATCCCGATCTTTGGCGAAACGATCCAACTGGACACGACCATTTATCCTTTGGATGAAACACAAAAAGATAATATGAATGTCCCGGCTTATGTAAGAAAATTTTTTAAGCACAGATAAAAAACCCTCTACCTCTTTCGAGAGAAGCCCTTCACCTCTCCGGTGGAGGGCTTAATATTTTGTAAGTAAAAAGTTTAAGGGCAAAAGACAAAGGGCAAAAAGGTTCGGGGTTTGGGGTTCGGGGTGAGGGAGTCCTTGAATATCGAATACTGAGCATTCGAACAATCGAACAATTGAAGTAAATAATAAAAATTAGAATATGGATAGTTGATGATGAATGATGAATAAATATTAGAGCGACAGGAACTGTCATCCTGAACGGAGTGAAGGATCTATTTACATCACAAATTCCATTCTCGTCATCCTGTATAAAGGCAAGAACGGATATTGGGATGAAAAAGTTGATGGTTGAAAAGACCTGCCAGCTCGACCATTCAGCAGTTGGCGGATGGGTCTATGAGTCGATGGGTCGATATGTGTTTGGAGTATCAAACAAGTAACAAACCACTATAGTCATCCCGGAAAGGTTGTCGAAGACAATCTTATCCGGGATCTCATTTGTTGATTACTCCAAAATACTATTGAGCTTTGTAATTATTTAGATCCCGGATAAACTTGCCACCGGCAAGTTTTCCGGGATGACATGTTTAAGGTGTTTTGAATATTATTGCTTGGGGGTAAAGACGCGATAAATTACATTTACATTTCATTTTTTATTTCCCTTAATTAGCGATGCTTCTCGACCTGCGATCGATAAAAATATCATTTAAATTTCATTTTCATGTTAATGTACGGGAGGCTCTCAAGCCTCCCTCTCATCCCCGGGCGACTCCAGAGTCGCCCCTACGATACCGAAAGATATATTCTTTTATCGTATATTTCTTTCGTTTCTCATCTTCTCACCTTATTAAAAAAAGCCCCACCATCAAAGGATAGCAGGGCTTTCATATAGTTGCTGTAAGTATAAATTACTTATTCAGGACCATTTTAGCTGCGCGTACGGTATTATCAACTTGTAGCTGATATACGTAAACACCAGAAGCAAGATCAGCAGCACTGAACATCACATTGTGATGACCGGCATCCATGATCTCGTTTTCAACCAATGTTGCAACACGAGCACCTTTAACATTAAAAACGGTCAATGTAACCTGACCTGCTTTTTCCATGCTGAAGGGGATCATTGTTGAAGGGTTGAAAGGATTCGGATAAGCTTTACCCAATTCGAATGAAGTAGGGGTAAAGACATCACTGATACCTGTTGTATATTCATTGCCATCAAGGATAACAATAGGATATGTAAATGAACCGTTTGAAATAGAAGAAGTATAAACAACTTCATCTTCAGGATCTACATCTACATTACAAACATCTATAACATTATAACGACCACCCGCAGCAAAAGCAGCGGAATCGGCAAATGTTAATTCATAGTTGGCAGGGTCAGTGATCGCACCATCGCCATCATATTCAACTCTAAAGATCATGGCATTAGGAGGACCTGATGAATTTGACCCAAAGATAAAGTCAACATTGCCGTCACCATCGATATCACCATGGTCACCACCATAAATGCTTCCACCGTTCAAGTAATCTTCTCCTGAAAGATCAAAGAGAGCTGTTCTTGAAAGTGTATCACCATCCTCTTGAAGCAACCAGATATTACGTGTTGCATCACCGTAAGTGCATTCACCATTAATGATCTCTTTAGTACCGTCACCATCAATATCACATACCTGTGCAGCATCAAGTGAAATACCACCGGGAAGCGGATCCATTTCTGAGTATTCATAAGCAGATCCACTCCAAGATACTTTGGAGATCTTGACTTCATCAAACAAATAGGCATTGTTACCAATAACGGCAATATCCCATTTATTATCTCCACCGTAATCTACAACATCAAGTTCAGAAAATTCCAATGTCCAAGTTTCTGTACCCGCACCGTCATCTGGAATGTCATCAACAGAGCAAACACCAAATGTCATATCTGATTTTCTGGACGCAAAAATGATCTCATCGACACCATCGTCATCAATATCAGTAATTTCCCATGAGATGGGGCGAATGTTCTTACCTTCTTCATCAACTATAGTCCACACACTTTGGGGTTCCCATTTCAGAGTCGTCGGATTCTGGATCCCGAAATTATCTCCGCCTACATGTTCATAAACCCATATACGGGAAGGATTACCTGATCCGGCATTGCAAATACCCCAGGTCAGTTCCATTTTACCATCGTCATCCAAATCGGTCAATGAAAGTGTAGGCCATGTGTTTTGTGTAATAGTCGGCTCAAAATCTTGGGCATTCGCTTCCCAAACAACCTCGTAGTCACTTGATCCAATAGGTCGTTCTAATTTGTAAATTCTAGGAATCATTTCACCGACATCGGTGTCACCCCAGTTATTATTTACCAAATAGATTTCTTTAGCTCCATCTCCATCCACATCAACACCTGCAATAATGCTACCCATACCACCATTATTAATGTTAGTGTCGGGAGGTGCGAAAACAGAAACTCGTGGCAATACAGCAAAGGCCATCGAACTGACAAGCATCAGTACCAGTACTGCTTTTAGCAAATTCTTCATCGTTTTCTCCTTTTCTATTGTTAGTTTACAACTATATTTTAAATCCAATTGACAAACGATTGGTAAGGCCCAGATTACCCAGGCTTGACAATGCATAGTCAATATTCAGCATGTTCCATTTAAATCCAAATCCCGCACTCAAACCACCTTCATATGCTGAAAGCTGATAACCGGCACGGATAAAGACCATATTGTCATAAGCGTATTCCACACCCAGGTTATATTGTTCTGCATTGTCATTTGGATGGACCATATCCAATGCTGCAATGAGCTTATTGGCTCCTTTATTGTAGACATCGATCACGCCACCAAATCGAAAGGTCATAGGTAATGACCATGATTCAAAAGGAATCTCAGTTCCAGTCAGGTAAGAGTTGGAATAACTGTAATCAATGAAGGTCCCGCTAAATTGAACCTTATTTGAAAAATTCATAATACTCATACCGATTTTAAAATTACGAAAATCTGCACGGTACATCAAGCCCACATCCCATGCAACGGTCGTATAGCCATTAGCGCCATATCTTTCGTTGACCAATTTTGCGGTCAATCCCATGGAAACTTTATCGGTCAGATAACGTCCGTAACTTAATCCAATGGCATAGTTGCTCATTTGCAGCATTTCACCCGTACCATTGGGATTTTCAACGGTGGTAATTTCCATATCGCCAAAATTGACATATTTTGCATTTATGGAAAATGCACCGAGTTTGGGATTAATATAAGCATAGGAGATCGCACCGATATGAATACCTGCGGGCCATTGATTGTAAGCGGCATAGATATCGTTTGAATTGCCGTCCACCAATCCGGCCGGATTCCAAAAAATGGCACCCGAGCCTTCAGTTATAGCTGTAACGGCCTCTCCCATTGCCACTTCCCTGCCTCCGACCCCAACGGTCAAGAACTGGCCGGTCGATGTTCCGACCGGAGCAAAGGGTTCTGCATAGCCCATAAGGCTGAGTGCGACCAACAGTAATATGATAATAATTTTTTTCATCTTGTCACCTGCCTTATCGTATTATGACGAATTTACCGGTTGTCTTGCCTGCCGTTGCAGAATTCACCGTATAGAGATAAACACCCGGCGCGGCATCCTGATTGTTCCGTGTTACCAGGTTCCAAATCGCCGTTCCGAGACTCTTATCGGGAACAGTTTCATATGGACCCGTTATACGGTCATCCGATGCTTTAACTTCCGCAATAAAATCACCATCCAGAGTGTAAATTCGAACAACTGCGTCTTCTGTCAGGTTAATGAACATCAATTGATGTTCCCAAGGTGAAGTACCCAAACTTGGGATCGGGTTATTCCAAATAGCAGATCCAATGTAAGGATTCGGCACAACTTTCACGTTATCCAAATCCAGGGATGGAGCTGAGGTCGGTGTCATCGCTTTAAATAAAGCTTCTGAGGTTGAAATACTTCCGTAACCGGGCACATTGATGGAAATGGTCTGGACACAATAAAAATAATCAAATCCAAAGCGGACCGTTGTATCTCTAAAGGAATAGACATTTGTTCCGCCCATATCAGCTGATGGCGGCCAAGCTTCTGTACCCATTTTATATTCGGCCAATGTTTCCCAAATAAATGAACCGTTCGGCATCTTTTCATTTGAACGGATTACACGATAACCACCGAATTTTCCATGAGCTTCAGGTAGGTCGTCCCATTTGATATCCACACCTTTGTATTCGCCTTCTTCACTGGCTTCTGTCAATTCAAAATCAACCGGAGGAGCCATCAGGGTATTAAAATCCACATTGTAGTCATTATCAACAATATACTGTGCCATTAACATGATCTTGTTCAGTTCGATTATTGAATAAATACCACCGTGAACCTGCTCGCCGCCGACACCGTAAGCAATGGTAACGACAACTGAATCATCGGATTTTAAAGTATCGATCGAACCGTAACTTGTCAATGCACGATAATCTTGCGCATAGAAATATCCATTCTGCCATTGGGTATAAGTCGGATTGACAGCTTGTTTTATATTATGGAATTCATTCGCATTGATATAATCGTTCCAGCGTGAGACATCGGTTTTTGGATCATCGAAAATTGTACACGTGACATATGATTTCGGGGGCATGGGCTTGGAAGATTTCAGAAATCGCCAGCCAAGGAAACCTGCTGAATTAAAGGATCCGTCGACATCCGGATTACCAAAATCGTCATCCAGATGATCAAAATCATAAAAGCGGGAATCCAATAACGAGGTATCCAGTCCCCAGTCCTCGGCTTCATACTGAAGGTTATCACCATCCCACATGAAGGTCATCATACTATCAAGTGCGTAGGTTTTTAATGAGTCTAACATAAAGGGTTCAGCTACAGCCTGTCGGCGCATATAGGGAACCAGTGTGACCCAATCCCACCCGGCATAGGTTCCGTTATATCCATCATAAATTGCATCAGTTATTGTGATGGTATCATTTGCGTTACTCAGAGCATGATCGTCCTGATTGATTTGAGGTCCTTCGGTCGGCCAATCGGCACGTCGGGCAACGTCACCGTCCCAACGTAGCGTGAAAGTGAAATCGTAAAGATCGCGTTTCATGTCAGGGATATAATTTCCTGATGTATCAAGTCCCACATTCGTGATCGTATATTCCACAATGATAAAATCATCTGCCAGAGGATTACTCCAGGCGTAAGTGCGTTCTTTAATCGTTACTCCCAACTGAAGATCGCCCGAACTTGATTGAGGTTGGGTTACATCCCAAAATTGGGTATAAGTTTCCTGCTCCGCCCGTATACCGGGTTTATAAACGTGAATACTGTCGATTGGGGCATATTCACCGTCACGTTCGTTCAAAACACTGTGTTTGATCGTTCCTTCATCATCATAACCTGCTGATAGCCAAAGGGTACCCGCATACAAGTATGAGTTTCCGGATCCGGCCGGCCATTCACAAGACGGTGCGGGTGCAGTGTATGCATCATCTCCGATCTCTCCATAATTTGTTACTCTGTTCCATAACATACCGATCTTGTGGACAAATGTATCATAAGATACAACGGGATTTTGTGCAAATATGACACCAACAGAGATGATTAGAATGAAGAACATTATAATAATTTTTTTATTTTTTAACATTCATTTCTCCTTTATCACTAGAACTGCACCGACAGACCGGCACGGAACTGACGGGGGTCGTTGTAGACTTCGGGGTTATAGATATATGAGTAATCAACATCCTGTCCAATAATGGCTGCATCGCCTTTTAGATTATAAAACTGACCTGAACCGATATAGCTCACGTACATGGAATTCAGGAGGTTGAAAACATCCACAAAGATATCCATTTTGACAGATCCCATCTTGATACGGCGGTTAATACGCATATCAATATTGTACTTCCAGGGCAAACGCTGATCGTAGGTTTGTCCGGTCCCGTATGAGGAATATGGCAAACCACTATTGATATCCACTTGAACATTTGCACGCCAGTTCCTCAGCAGAGGTGAGAGACGTGCGGGTGTCTTAAGTGTAATGTTCGCGTTAATGGTATGGGTTTGATCATAGCCCAAGGGGAACATTTTTTGGTCTTCTCCAAACAAGGGGGCGTTGTAATCATTGTACAAACGACCCTGTGCCGAGGAGTAAGTATAGTTTATGGATGCACCCCAGAAATCTGTCAATGCCTTATACATTGCAAATTCAACACCTTTGATGTTGGCATAATCGGCATTCACGTAAATATTACCGTCATTGGGTGTATTAATAAATACGTATTTCTGGTAGTTCATCAGGTTAGTGACATCTTTGTAATAACCTGTAACCGATACTTTCAAGGTCGGCGTGAAAAGATGTTCCAGACTAATATCGTAAGAAACTGTCTTTTCGGGTTTCAAAGAAGGGTTACCGACATAGTTTCCGGTCGTTGTCAGATTATCATACATGAGATTTCTATATAAATAGTATGAATCCGGGCGTTGGAAATAATGCCCATAAGTGAACATTAATTTATCACGATCCGTGATCGGATAGGATATACCGAAGCGAGGTGATAACTGAGCGGTTGGTGTTGCTACCTGAGGGTCTGAAAGAACTGGAACACCGTTACTATCCACCATCGAGAAAGGATCGGTAAAGTCAGCAGGATACAAAACAGGATCGCCAAAGCCACTTGGATTGAAGTAATCGTAGCGTAAGCCAACCAAAGCAACCAAGCCTTTAAATTCCATTTTATCCTGAACATACAAACCCAGATCTATATTATCTTCAGACCAGATATCCGTACGGAAATAGGTCCGTGAATAAGCGGTATCAACGGGATCAAAATCAATGGTACTCCAGGCAATACTGGTTATATCCATGTTATTATGCGTGAATTCCAAACCACCGCGAACCTGATGATTCTGTGTGACCTGACTTTCCATGTCAAATTTTAATTTATTTACATGAGAGACCTGATCGCGATAACCGGGATCATCTCCACCGGTCCACCAGATATTATTCTCACGTGTTCTATTCTGATAATAAGGACCTTCACCATCAAAGTCCCAATTCAAGAATTCTCTTACATCACCATCACCGTCACGGTCATCCACATCTCGCACACCGTAAAAGTATTTTGAGGTCATGTTCTGATATTTTATTTCATAAAAAGTCTTTGAGCTCAACTGATGCGTGAACCCAAGATTCATTGTATAGGCCAAGCGTTCACGATCCCAAAGATGATCCTCAAGGCGTGAATCAAGATAGACTTCTTTAAAGATACGCTGATTATACCATGTATAGCCGACTCCGTTTACAAAAGTTGTATCACGACGACCTTGTGCGTAAGCCGTATCGGTATAAACACTGGCATCGGGAACAAAATGGGTAATGATAGCAGTATCTGATTTTACAGTAGCATCAGGGTCATAATACTGTGTATCCATCCAATATTCGTCTGTGGGTCCGTACCTAGACGCATAAATATAAAAATCATTGGATTGCGATGCCGAGTACATGACGGAAGCGTTCAACTTCATCTTGTCACTAAGCTTAGCCGTCAACTTTCCGTAGTACTTTTCACTGGAATAGTTGTTGTTGATAAAATAATCCTGGGTCTCATTCGTTACATCTGCCGATAAAGCGAATGTAATCTTGTCGCTATTGGGAATAATCGGACCACTTAAGCTCATGCGGAGAACATTTTGCAGTTCATGCCGGTATTTAAGTGTGTACCAGCGACTCGAATCCGGCATGATCATGCTTCGGAGTGAATCCTGATTTGCATCCTCCGGGAAGAAATCCAATGTCTTTTCAACAAAATTATTCAAAGGCATGATTGCATCATTTATTGCGGAACCAAAATTCGTCGTCATATAGGTTGCCTTGCCTGACAGCTTTCTTGATCCGGCATCGGTAGCCACATTGATCACACCCGATTGTACGTTACCGTATTCGGCACTCAGACCGCCAAGTGATACTTCCATTTCAGTGATCGCTTCGGTCGGTAAACCAAGTGTAAACCCACCGGTATTTCCGGAATAGGTTCCGGCAGGATCACGGACGGGCATACCGTCCACCACGACAAGAACTTCGCCCGTACGACCGCCACGAAAGTGAGAACCGACGACACCGGGTTGATTTTGAGCGATGGTCATAAAGTTATCGATCGGTTGAACCAGCATCTCATCAGCAGTCACATTATGGGTAGATGCAAAAGAATCGTCCTTAAGCAGCGAACGTGATGCAATCACAATGACCTCTTCCCCGCTAATGGCTCCGATCTGCAGATCGACATTTAATTCTGTGGTCAAATTGATACTGACAGAAATATCAGTGATCAAGGTATGGGAATAACCCACATAACTGACACGAGCGTCATAAACACCCGGATCAACATTTAAGATAGCATAATAGCCTTCCACATCGCTCGCGGCGCCTATTGATGTTGCATTCCCATTTTTGAGAATAACAATGTTCGCACCGATCAATGGTTCATTTGTTTGCTCATCACGGATCACACCGGCGATCTTGCCGGTGATAGCGCCAAAAAGGCCCTGCGCGAAGAGTAAACACACGAAAAAGCTTAAAAATGCCTTTTTACTACATTTTACCATATGTTTCCTTCCCTGGGTCAGTAATACTAATTAATTTGTTCTATTTCTATTTTTTTAACTAATGTTGGTACTAAAGTAATAAAAAAAATTCATACTTTCAATAGATTTTCAAAGCTTTTTACATTTATTTTTATTAAACTTCGCCCAAAGGAAGGAGAATACCATGAATAACAACCTGAAAATCACACAAATCGACATTTATCCATTCAATGTGGCAAGTGAGCATGAATTCAAAATAGCCACCATGGTCATCAGCGGAGCACAAAATGTGCTGATCCATATCCGCACGAATGATGGCGTTGACGGCTGGGGAGAAGCCAGCTCTTTTCGCGCTATCGTAGGCGAAACCCAATTGATCAATCTTGCGGCCGCTCAAGAACTGCGCGACGTACTTATAGGAAAGAACCCGCTGGAATATGCTTCACGCGTCCGGGAACTGGATGCTTTTCTTCCTTTGAACAGTACCATTAAAAGTGCATTTGACATGGCGCTTTACGATCTGGCTGCAAAACATGCGAATCTGCCTTTATATCGTTTCCTTGGCGGTGAAAAACGACCGATGGAGACCGACCTGACCATGGGTATAGCAAAACTCGAAGAGGCCGGGAAAGATGCCTTAAAGATCGTCAATCAGGGTTTTAGTATGATAAAGACCAAGGTCGGGATCGATCCTGAAGAAGATATCCTGCGCTTAAGAGAGATCCGTAAGGCTATCGGACCGGATATCAAGATCCGTATTGACGCCAACCAGGGCTGGGATCGTGTGACCGCTGTAAAATGTCTGAATGAAATGGAAGAACTAGACATCGAATTTTGCGAACAACCTGTACGACGTTGGGACCTTGATGGTATGAAATACGTCTCAGAGCGTACAAGCATTCCTATTATGGCGGATGAATCTGTTTTTTCACCCGAAGATGCGATGGCAGTTATTCAAAAACAAGCGGCTCCCATGATCAATATCAAGATATCAAAGGCAGGCGGTATAAAAAATGCTATCATGATCGCCAATATCTGTGAAGCGGCGCATATCCCCTGTATGACAGGCTGTATGTCCGAATCGGGACTGGCCAATACGGCGTTCTCGCACTTTGCCATGGCTCATCCCATCGTTCAGTATTTTGATCTGGATGCCAATGTCGGGCATATTGACGAACCCATTATCGGCGGCGTAAGCATTGAGAACGGCATGATCGATTTCCCGGATGATATCATCGGTATCGGTGCATATCCGGATCCGGATTTTATAAAGAAATTGAAGTCATTATAATTGATTAGTTAATCGATCACATTTAATAAATTACCCCAGATGTGCGTACTGGTTTATTCTGTATTAAACCCCTCCATTCGTCAGGGTTTTATTTAACCCTGAGCTAGTCGAAGGGTTAAACTCTTCCCCTAACCCGGGGTGAAACTCCGGGAGAATGATGCCCTCCAGTAATCCCAACCCTGACCTTGTGGAAGGGTTGAACATCTTGACCCCGTTAGGGGTCCAATATCGTAGAAAATATATTCTTAAAAGCATGAACTACAGCGTAGTTCAATATAATTGCCGTGTTCAACCCTTCCACAAGCTCGGGGTTGTTTTATTGATAAATGCTATAAACCCGGGGTTTCACCCCGGGTTATTCTGTGTTTTACCCCTCGATAAACTCGGGGTAATTGTTCATGCTCTATATATATTATTTTTATTTAAGCAACACCAATTTCTTCGTCACCATCTCTCCCCCGACTTGCAATCTGGCAATATACAATCCACTGGGATAGGCAGATGCATTCCAATCGGCCCGGTAGTTTCCTGCTTCCATGGGCATGTCTATTACAGTTTGAATCTTCCGCCCGAGGATATCATAGATGCTCAACTCAACATTGCCAAAAGCCGGAAGCGTGAAGTTGATAGCTGTCGTGGGATTAAATGGATTAGGATAAGATTCTAATGTGACATAATCAATTTCTTGAGGATAATCTTCAATTGCTACGACTTTGTTTACATTGAATGTAAAGGAGGGATCTGTTAAAGCAAGCTGAGGATATGCAAAAGGCGTACTACGTGTTGCAGGACTATAATTATATGTATCAGAATCCAAATTTAGACTAAAAGTAAATTGATCTCCTATCTTTGCAGGAAATTCAAATTCCAAATCTGTCATGACATAATCAAATGTGGTATCCCCTTCGCAATGTAAAACAATGGTCGTATCCAGCATTTCATCCATATTCACCAAAATGCTTACACTACTGTCAAGAGGCGTTCCAAGCATTTCCATATATTGAGCTGCCATTTTAAAACCGATACGATTTAATGCCCCACCACTAAAATGAGTATTTTTTGAAGAATAACGATAAGGAGAGCAATCATCAATATCTACACAAGCACAGTCTTCTCTCTGATTACCAATGTCCATCTGTGCGGCACGAATAGGATCCTCATAGGGTGAGTCCGGATTCCAGTTGATCTGTACGCATATAAATGGCAGATTATCTGCTTCTGAGCTATTCGGGAAACGCGCACGGATACGATCAACGAATGTCCTGAGATTAGCAGGGTAATGGGATGCACCTAATGGAAATTCATCACTTTCTCCCTGAAACCAAAAGAATCCAATATATTCAGGCTCATAACCTTTATTACGATATAACTCAACAGCATTATCATGTTTTTCAGTAAACCACTGCCAGGTCGCTCCATCGGGTTTCCAGTCTACATCCAAGCTCGTTCCACTATAGGGTGCTTTCATTACTGCTAATGAATCCGTGTATTTTTTATAAAGTGTTCGAGCCAAGAGCATTTCAAGACCAAAACCTTTATTATACCCTTCACAATATGTTGTGGAATATCCGAATTTTGTCAACATGCCCAAAGTTGACAAACCAAACTCACCGCCCGAATACGCCAAATAGTAGGGTATATTATTATCTACATCATCAGATATAAAATACTTCGGTTCACCTACATGCTCAGCATTGGATTGTCCGGATATAATGATCGTTTTCTTTATCTGTCTTGACGCCAAAAAGTTAATACTGTCTAAAAGAGTATCTTCAGAAGAAATATGATATTCAGCAGGAGAAAATAAAAATGCATAACGGTGAGGAACGAGAGTTGTATCAATTCCTACGGGCATTTTAAAAGCATAATACCCACTACTGTCCGTTTTGACGCCGGCGATCGAAACATCCGCCATTCCGGTGCTATCCAGCATGACCCTGCCCTGAACCAAAAGGGAGTCCGGGGTCGTAAAAGCGAACACAAAAACAATATTGATCAAAGCCATTAAAATTAGCAGTCTTCTTTTCACTGAATTATCCTCCAAACTGATTAATATTAAATCCAAGATGTGGTGATACATCCGGATGACATGGGAATTTATAAAATGCCGAAGATGTATCCAAATGATTATCCGGACTTAGGGATAAGTTATTTTACATTGAAAAGGGCTTGACATGTCGAGCCCCTACTTTTATCTTTTTACTTTAATCTTTTGTCTTTTATTCAGCCATTTTCTTTATATCGCCTTTTACCATGGTCATGCGGATATTGTAATCTTCATCAAAAACCACGATATCGGCATCGCGGCCCGGCATAATATATCCTGTCTCGATCTGTCTGCTGATAATGGTTGCGGGATTACAAGAAGCCATGCGAAGAGCATCTTCCATGGGGACATCCATATCCTCGACAAGATTTTTTACTCCCTGGATCATGGTTAACGAAGATCCGGCGATTGTATCATCATCTTTGCGTGTAAATAGTCCGTTTTTGAGATATACTTCTTCATGATTCGCCATCAATTTACCGCTTGTCTGGCCCGTAGGACGAAGGCAATCTGTAACCAAAACGATCTTATGGATCGGTTTCACACGACGAAGCAATTTTATGATCGCAGCATGTAAATGATAACCATCCGCAATGATCTCGCAGGCAATATTCGGATAGATCATAATGGCTCCCACCACACCGGGATCGCGGTGATGCAAACGTCTCATCGCGTTAAAAAAGTGCGTCGAATGTAAAATTCCCGCCTGAACAGCTTCCATCATGTCATCATAAGTGGCATTGGAATGACCGGCTGCCAATACAATGCCTTGTTTTGCACAATACAAGGCCAATTCATGTATGCCTTCCAATTCCGGAGCCACAGTCATTAAAGAAATATTTCCTCCGGAAGCTTCATTATATTCTTTCATTTTTTCAAGATCAACAGGGATCATGTATTTGGGATCCAGAGCTCCATGCTTTTCGCGGGAAATGAATGGACCTTCCAGATTAGCGCCAAAGATCTTTGCGCCTTTTTCCTTACCCATGGCATCTTTGATCGCTGATATACAACCAATAAATTTACTGTGTTCTTGAGGATAAAGCGTCGGCAAAAAAGCCGTCACACCGTATTCAACCAAAGCTTTGGACATTTCTAAAATGGATTCGGGATTTGCATCCGATGTATCATAACCATGTATTCCATGGATATGTGTATCAATAAAACCGGGGGCAATGGTCGCTCCGTTAACATCAATAGTTGTTGTGTCCGGTGGAAGTTTTATGGCTTTCAGCTTTTCATTACTGACAACATCTTCAATCTTACCGTCCTTAATGATCACCGATGCATGAGGCACCATAGCGATTCCGGTAAAAACCGTACCGTTTCTCAAACAGATCGTATTGCTCATATAAACTCCTTCAAGTTTCAACCAAAATGTAATAGTTCAGAGGGCAGAATGAAAGAAAAACCGATAAGGAATTATGAAAACGTGAGACGTAAGGCGTGAAACGTGAGACGCAGTTAAATTGAAAAAAACAGCAGGAACTGGCATCCCAAATGTTTGAAAAACATGTGCTGGCTAAACCGGCACCAATCGGAAGATTCAAAAGAACCCTAAAGGGGTTGAATAATAAAAGATCGCAGAGCGTTCCAATTCAGGAAGTAGCCTTGGGTTTAAACCCAAGGCTATTGATGGGATTTCTTTTCATTAGCCCCGGGTTTAAACCCGGGGTAAAGGAAATTTGTTCAACCCCTTAGCCCTGTCCTGATGCTTCGGGATCGGAGCTCAAGATGACACACATTTTTGCTCTTCACGATTTACGTTTCTTTCTCGACCATCCGGCAGACTTCCTTCGTCAGTACCAGCCGAAAGGTCTTTGTTCGATTACGCATTACGTCCCAATAAATATTCCTTAAACACCCCAAAATCCGCACCCATCCTGATGGCCTTCTTTTCAAGGTGAAGAACCTTTTCCAATCTTTCGGGCATAGGTGGTTTTATTCCCAATACAGGTTCGACTATATCACCGAATTTTGCGGGATGCGCCGTTTCAACGGTAATAATAATATCATCGTCATCAATCATTTTATGATACTTTTCCGCTCCGCAAAGTCCGACTGCGCCATGAGGATCAAGAATATAATTATATTTCTTATATGCTTTACGCATCATGTCACGGGTTTCTTCATCAAAGAAAGACCAACTATGCAGATCCTGTTTTAAAAATGGTATTGCATAGCCGTAAAGGTCCTGGATCCGGACGACATTGCTTGGGTTGCCGACATCCATGGCATTTGAGATGGTGTGCTTGGTCTTTTGTGCCATATATTCGCCGTTCAACAAATATTTTGTGAGACTATCGTTTTTATTACAGGCCGCAATAAAGCTTTTAACCGGCAAACCCATGCGCTTGGCTATTAATCCGGCACTGAGATTGCCCAGATTACCGCTGGGGACCGAGATGACCGGTGCTTCATTGTAACCGCGGTTTCTCAATTGCGCCACGGCATTAAAATAATAGAATGTCTGAGGGATCAAGCGCGCAAGATTGATGGAATTTGCGGAAGATAGCATCATTTTGTCATTCAGTTCATCATCAACAAAGGCTTGTTTGACTAAATCCTGGCAATCATCGAAAGACCCCTCGATCTCAATGGCTGTGATATTTTTGCCTAATGTCGTCAGTTGCTGTTCCTGGATCTTTGAGATCTTTCCCGAGGGATATAAAAGGACAACATCAATACCCTCTACCCCATAAAATCCGTTGGCAACGGCAGATCCCGTATCTCCGGATGTTGCAACGAGCACTGTGCATTTTTCACTGCTGTCTTTTTGATAATATGCCATTAAACGTGCCATAAAACGGGCTCCCACATCTTTGAAAGCCAAAGTGGGACCGTGAAATAGTTCAAGAATAAAGTTCTTATCATCTAATTTTACGAGAGGAGTATTAAAAGATAGCGTTTCATCCACAATTCTGACGATCACATCCGCAGGAAGATCATCACCCAATAAAGTTAATGCAACCGCCGAGGCGATCTCGCGGAAATTCAGAACGTGAATATTATCAAAGAATCGTTGCGGCATCTGCGGGATATCTTCAGGCATATATAATCCTTTGTCCTTTGGAAGTCCCTGTAATACAGCTGTTCTAAGGTCAACGGGTTCAACTTTATGGTTCGTGCTAAAATATTTCATAATTATAGGTCTATAGGTTTTGGGTCTAAAGGTTTATAGGTCATCATTTATAATTTATAGTTTATCATTCACATTTTCAATATTTCGTATTAAGTTATTGTCGAATTAATTTAAGGAATTTTATATGAAACGCTTTACCGGAATCCTTGTTTTTGTCGCTTTGATCCTCGTTGTTTTCTCTTGTTCTACCGGTTATACTTCCGCCGATGGAACAGATCTTGATAAATATCTCTCACCGGAAAGTTTGCAGGTTCTTACCCAAAATCCCGATTCCACGATCTGGATCATTGACGTTCGTCCCGAGAATGCTTACAATAACGGCCACATCCCAACGGCTAAGAGCTATCCCTCTGGAGATATCATGGACCGTTTGAATGAACTTCCTAAGACCCAGAATCTTATTTTCTACTGCGAGACCGGCGGTCGTGCACAGATGGTTATCAATAATCTCGAAGACAAAGGCTATACCCGCATGTTCAATTGGGGCGGCTACACCCGCTGGCCTTATGATTTGGTTACTGAATAATATCCAAAAGGTAGGTGCAGGCCCATGTGTCTGCACTCTTCATCAATAGGCGGACACTTGGGTCCACCACTGCACATATCAAATAACTTTTATAATTAGGGACGGTCGAGAGCGTCCCCTACTTTTTACTTAACTTTAATCTTTCGCCTTTAGTCTTTTGTCTTTCCTTTAATCTTTCGCCTTTAATCTTTAATCTTCTCTAAAGGAGCTCTGCTCCTTTGCTGTTCACTTTCGAAACATATATCTCATTTTCAATTTGCGCATCGGCATAAATTTTTCCCATACTGACTGCTACTTCTTCTGCTGAAGTTTTACCTTTGCATAGTGCAAATATTGTCGGACCTGAGCCGGAAATTCCGCAGGCCAAAGCACCTGCCTCAAGAGCGGCGGCTTTTACCGCATCAAAATGCGGGAGAAGTGTCTTCCTGGCCGGTTCGGCGATCAGATCCACCATGGAACGCGAGATCAAATCCCAATCGTTTGTATGTAAAGCATGAACAAAAGCGGCCAGATGTGCGCTTTGTTTTACGGCAATAGAACGCGGCAAGGTTTCAGGCACGACGGCGCGCGCATCGCGTGTGGCGACCGCCACATCGGGATGCACGACGGCACAGTATAATTGTTTCGGATAGGGCAAGGAGATAATATCGAGGGGATCATGGGAACGGATGAGGGTAATACCGCCCAGCAGTGCCGGCGCCACGTTGTCAACGTGGGGCGCGCCGCAAGCCAATTTTTCACCTTCCATGGCAAAGGGGATCAATTCCTCGCGGGTAAATGGCTTTCCAAGATATTCATTTGCCGCAACAGCCGCCGCGACCGATGAAGATGCCGATGAACCCATTCCACTCTGCAAGGGCAAACCTTTCAACAAGCGGATAGCCAGAGCATCATCCCGACCCAATGCATCAAGCATGGATTGAACAACCACACCGACTACATTTTTTTCGGTTTCAACGGGTAATTCTCCGTTATCGCCTTGAAGTTCTATCAGCGTGGCACCGGGTTTCGTACCGGCTTCTATGATGACGATATCACCCGGACGCTCCAGAGCGAGTCCGAGACAATCAAAGCCAACAGATACATTTCCAATACTTGCCGGAGCAAATGCTGAGATAATTTTAGTCTTCATAGTAACCTTTTGCTACAAGGAGTTCGGCATTTAATATCGCTCCCCCTGCGGCACCGCGAACGGTGTTATGCGATAGAACCGTAAATTTATAATCCAAGATCGTACATTCACGCAAACGACCAATACTTACAGCCATTCCTTTGCCAAGATCGCGATGTAAACGAGGCTGTGGATAGCGTGGATCATCAAAATAATAGATCGGTGGCTGCGGAGCAAAAGGAAGGTTGAGTTCTTGCGGTTCAGATCGATATTCTTCCCATACTTTTATTATGTCTTCTTTTTTAGCCGATTTTTTGAACGAAATATTTACAGATTCCATATGCCCGTTCATCACGGGAACACGATTACATTGAGCGCTGAGTGTCAGATTGGAAAAATCGACTTTATTGTCTTTTAATTTTCCCAGGATCTTCAAAGTCTCGATCTGCATTTTATCTTCTTCACCGCCAATATAGGGGATCATATTGTCAATAATATCCAGACTGGAAACACCCGGATAACCAGCACCCGATAGAGCTTGCATGGTCACAACGGACACTTTATCTATTCCAAAAGCATCATCAAGCGGTTTTAATGCCATAACCAGTCCGGTTGTGGAACAATTGGGATTCGTGACGATCTTGCCTTTAGTTTTTTGTTTTTCGATCAAAGACAGGTGATCCGGATTCACATCGGGGACCAATAATGGCACATCCTCAGACATGCGGTGATTCTTTGCGTTTGAAATGACAATATATCCGGCTTCTGCGAAGGATTCTTCAATGGACCCTGCAACCGCTGCATCCAATCCACTGAAAACGATCTTGCACGGTAGGTTCGGTTCACATTCCGATACCACCATATTAGCAATACGTGCTGGAATGGCCGTTTGCTGGAACCAATTGGCTGCATGTTTATATAGTTTTCCCGCGGAACGCTCTGAAGCACCCAAAGCGGTGATCTTGAACCAGGGATGATCTTGCAACAATTCAATGAATTTCTGTCCAACACTGCCGGTAGCGCCGAGAATACCAACTGGGATTTTATCTTTTAATTGTTTCATTTCTTTATTTCCTTCTGATCAATTTATTTTTTGTTTCGTTTCAATGCAAGTATATGGTGTAAGGTGTAAAGGTGTAAAGGTGTAAAGGTGTAAGGTGTAAGGTGTAAAGGTGTAAAGTGTACGTCTTCAAAGTTAATTGGACAAATTTCATAGTAAGTTAAGAGATACATT
>CAYNBL010000020.1:0-24642 GCA_964395205.1 uncultured bacterium
ACGAGATAACGCACAGTGACTGGAGTTCAGACGTGTGCTCTTCCGATCTTATTTTCCAAAGGATAGTTTTTTTATGGCCATAATTAACTCCTCATCTGTAATTGTTCTAAAATATCTATCCTTTGGAAAATACTGTCTTATCAAACCATTAGTATTTTCATTTAGCCCTCTTTCACACGAAGCATAAGGATGAGCAAAGTAAAAATCTGTTTCAAGGGTTTTAGCCGTTTCTTCATGTAAAGCAAACTCTTTTCCGTTATCTGATGTAATCGTGTAAACAATATTTTTCAGGGAAAGTAAAAGTTTACTCATCGCCTTACTCACTAAAACTGCTGTTCTGCGCTCAACTTTATAAATAAGACAAATCTTTGTCTTCCGTTCTGTTAACGACACGATAGCCCCTTTATGAGCTTTTCTCCGCCAGCTGGCGGATATCTGCTTCCCCGCCTGCTAGCAAATGGCGGGCAGGCCAATCTCCAATACGTTCTTTGCTGTCTACGATAGCCGGACGTTCTTCAATACTCTTTCTGTTCTTGATTATACCCCTGCATTCATATGACCCATAGCGTTTTCTTCTTTTCGATTTACAACGCAAATGTGTGTGTAAATTACCACCTGTTTTTGCAAATAGCTTTTAGTTGCACTTACTTGTTGAATTCAGGAAATATTATTATATAATAACAACAAAAGCAGCTTATACTGCTTTTGTTGTTACTTTTATTTAAAATTTAAATTTATTCGCTTACGCCGTACTCCGCTCCGTATTTCTCGACGACAAAGTCAATATCTTTATCGCCGCGACCGGAAAGATTGATAAGAATATTGTGGTCTTCAGGTAATGTTGGTGCCAGTTTTATAGCATACGCGATCGCATGTGCGCTTTCCAAAGCAGGAATAATTCCCTCAACACGCGAGATCTCAAAGAAAGCATCTATCGCTTCTTTGTCGTTGGCAGTTACATATTTTACACGTTCAATATCTTTCAGATAACTATGTTGAGGGCCAACGCCCGGATAATCCAGCCCGGAAGCAACTGAATATACCGGTGCCGGCTCGCCTTTTTCATCCTGGATCAAGTAGCATTTAAAGCCATGGATCACACCGGGTTTACCCATCGTCATCGTCGCGGCATGTTCACCGGGTTTAAAACTTAGACCTGCCGGTTCCACACCTATAATATTGACATTATCTTCAAGAAATTCCGTAAAGAGACCAATTGCATTCGATCCCCCACCGACACAAGCCATAAGAGTGTCGGGTAGTTTACCTGTCATAGCTTTGAATTGCTCTTTTGCTTCACGTCCAACAACAGACTGAAAATCACGAACCATTCCCGGGAAGGGATGAGGTCCAACGACAGATCCAATACAATATAGTTGAGTTTCCGGGTCTCCGAGGTATGCCATAAATGCTGCATCTACTGCATCTTTAAGCGTTTTCGTACCAAGATCTACGGGAATAACCTTTGCGCCCAATATCTTCATGCGAATCACATTTGGATGCTCTTTTTTAATATCAACTTCACCCATGTAGATATCGCATTCCAAATCTAGAAGTGCAGCGGCTGTTGCAAGCGCAACACCGTGCTGCCCGGCACCGGTTTCGGCGATTACCTTTTTCTTGCCCATTGCTTTAGCAAGTAAAGCTTCACCTAGGCAATGATTGATCTTATGTGCTCCGGTATGATTAAGATCTTCACGTTTAAAATATATCTGTGCACCACCGAGTTTTTTTGAAAGGCTTCTTGCATGAAAAATAGGTGAAGGCCGACCTACATAATGTTCATATAAATCATAAAGCTCTTCCTGAAATTCAGTTGTATTTTTAATCTTTTCGTATTCTTCTGCAATGTTTTTCATTACACCCACAAGTTGTGGTGGAATATATGCCCCACCGTATTCTCCAAAGTTTCCCTGTGCGTCCGGCATTTGTCCTAACTTACTCATTTTTCTTTCTCCATTTTCTTAAGCAGCTTTAAGCTGACCGATGTTTTGTCTTTAAGTATTTTTGAGCCCCGCGTGATCTTGCATAAAGAGATATGATGTTTTTCTGCAATGTGTCGCTGGGTCTCACCATGATACAAGTCAGTCATAAGTCGCCATCGAAAATGCAGTGCGTCCAATTCGCTTTCTGTCAAAACTTCTATAAGAAATTTCTCCATTTCTCTTTCATTCTCTATTTGTGAAAACACATTAGCCAATTCTTTATATCGTTGCATTTAGCACTCCGTTGTTTCTATGGACAGTAACATAGGGATAATTTCTTTTTCATGCAAGGGGAAATTGTTCTTTTTCATAGAAACACCCGGGCAATTGATAATTGAGAAAGGACAATTGACAATTACGTGAGACGTGAGACCCTTCTACGCTAAAGCTTCGAAGGGCATGCGTGAGACTAGAGGCGAGGTTGAACAAAAACCCAAAAAAGACGATACTTATTTCTGGATTATTACTTTGGCATGCAAAGGGACTTAAAATCCCTCGTCCCGAATTATCGGGCTTGTCTTCGATACCATCCCCCGATCGTAAAAGAGGGGCTTTTTTATAACCACACCATTAGTGGCAGTAATACCATCTCTACTCACATCAATACCAATAAAAAAAGAACAAAACTCGTTAGATGTTGTGTATTATCTGGCGAGTTTCTAAACTATCCCTTGTTAATATTCTTACTTATCTATAAATTTTTAACCTATTGAAGGATTAATAAATTTCTAGACAAATCAACTAAATATCTTTTAAAAAGCTATTAAAAGGGAAAAATATACATGTTCGAACAGACCTTTAAAAATATAGACGATATTCTCCACAAAGATGCGGGTTGTAGCAGTGAGTTGGATTATGTGGAACAGACCTCCTGGGTATTATTCCTGAAGTATTTGGATGATTTGGAAAAAGATAAAGTCACGGCAGCTGAATTAAGAGGCAAAAGCTACACAAATATTATTGCACCGGAATACAGATGGACAGCCTGGGCTGCTCCAAGACTAACAAACGGCAAAATTGACCACAATGCCATGACGGGCGATGACCTTATAGATTTTGTAAACGGTAAATTATTTCCATACTTGAAAAAATTTAAAACCAATGCTGAAAATGCCAATACAATAGAATATAAAATTGGTGAAATTTTCAGTGAACTGAAAAACAGAATACAAAGCGGTTATAATTTGCGTGAAGTTATCAACTATATTGACCAATTACGGTTTAGGACCCATGTTGAAAAGCATGAAATGAGCCATTTGTATGAGGGAAAGATCAAAAACATGGGAAACGCGGGACGGAACGGTGGCGAATACTACACTCCGCGTCCCCTGATCAAAACCATTGTTAAAGTTGTGGCTCCCAAGATCGGTGAAACTATTTATGACGGCGCTGTAGGATCGGCAGGGTTTTTGGTTGAAGCATTTGAATACTTAAAACACAGTAAAAAATTATCGACATCCGATACAGAGACTCTGCAGGGAAAGACCTTTTACGGAAAAGAGAAAAAATCGCTGGCTTACATTATTGGTATTATGAACATGATCTTGCATGGCGTGGAAGCACCCAATATTCTTCATACCAATACACTTGCCGAAAATCTTGCCGACATACAAGAAAAAGACCGCTACGATGTGGTTCTGGCAAATCCACCTTTTGGAGGAAAAGAACGGGCCGAGGTACAGCAAAATTTCCCAATTAAAACGGGAGAAACCGCCTCATTGTTCTTACAGCATTTTATCAAGATACTGCGAGCCGGCGGGAAAGCCGGTATTGTTATTAAAAACACTTTTTTGAGTAATACCGATAATGCCAGTATTGCTCTGCGAAAAGAATTACTGAATAATTGTAATTTGCATACGGTTTTGGATCTCCCCGGGGGAACATTCACCGGTGCCGGTGTAAAAACGGTTGTGCTTTTCTTTGAAAAAGGCAGTTCTACACGCAAAACTTGGTTTTATCAATTAAATCTGGACCGTAACCTTGGAAAGACCAATCCCCTCAACGAAAACGACCTTGCCGACTTTGTCCGCCGAAGCGTAGCGAAGGAGGAAAGTGAAAACTCATGGACGATAGAAATTAAAAATATTGATCAAGAAACTTATGACCTGTCGATCAAAAATCCCAATGCATCCGAAGAAGCACCTTTAAGAGAACCCAAAGTAATTTTAGAAGAAATGAAAGCTTTGGATAAAGAGAGTGAAAGTATTCTCAAATCTATTAGGGACATGTTATGAGCAAAGAAAACAAAATACAGCTATTTCAAGAGCAGGCAGTACGAACACACTGGGATGAAGAACACGAAAAATGGTATTTTTCTGTTAAAGATGTTGTACAAATACTATCAAAAAGCAAGGATGTAAAGCAATATATAAAAAAACTACGATCTCGCGATCAAGAATTGAACAGCAACTGGGGTACAATTTGTACCCCCCTTCCTCTGGTGGCTGGGAAGTAAAGAGATTGGGGGAGGTTTTGATAAGGAAAGTGAAGAATTAATGGATATAATTAAGGATTTGATTTGAGTACTAAGAATGTAAAAATAGCCGTTAAAGGAATTGATATCTCCTATTCGCAAGTTGATCGGGAAGATTTTATTTCATTGACGGATATTGCCAAATATAAAAATCCTGATTCTCCTGCAGATATTATTAAAAACTGGTTGAGAAGTAAAAATACCATTGAACTTTTGGGCTTATGGGAAAAACTTCATAATCCGGATTTTAAACTGGTCGAATTCGACCAGTTTAGAGCCGAAGCAGGTTATCATCATTTTGTTCTGTCTCCTAAGAAATGGATTACCCGCACACAAGCTATTGGTCTGCAATCGAAATCAGGGAAATATGGCGGTACATTTGCTCATATTGATATTGCATTGGAATTTGCGTCCTGGGTATCGGTGGAATTTAAATTCTACTTGATCAAAGAATTTCAACGATTGAAAGATGAACATTCAAAAGAGCTGGATTGGAATATAAAACGCAGACTTACGCAGATAAATTACCGTATTCATACCGATGCCATAAAAGAAAAATTAATTCCTAAAATTTTGGACAAAAGACAGATTTCCTGTGTGTATGCTAGCGAAGCAGATGTGCTGAATATGGCTTTATTTGGAAAAACTGCAAAACAATGGCGAGATGAAAACCCCGAAAAAAAAGGGAATATTCGAGATTATGCTAATGTAAGTCAATTAGTATGTCTGGTAAATTTAGAAAATTTAAACGCCTTGTTTATCAATGAAGAAAGTTCACAGGCCGAACGATTAGAAAAACTGAATCACATTGCCATAGGGCAAATGAAGATTCTAACACAAGCAACATCTACCGATAAACTTGAGAGTGGAGAAAAGAAGAAATGAACAGAGCGGATAAACATTCTCAGATTTCAACTGTAAAATCTAACTTGCCTCAAGGCTGGGAAGTTAAGACATTGGGGGAGGTTTGTAAAATAATTGCAGGACAATCACCTGAGAGTAAATATTACAACGAAACTGAAAGTGGTCTACCATTTTATCAAGGTAAAAAAGAGTTTTCTGACAAATTTATTGGTGCTCCAGTAAAATGGACCACTAAAATTACTAAAGAGGCAGTTGAAGGTGATATATTAATGTCTGTACGTGCACCTGTTGGACCAGTAAACTTTGCTATTCAAAAAATATGTATTGGTCGTGGATTAGCCTCTATTCGAGCAGGAGAAGAGATTGATAAAGAATTCTTATATAATTTCTTATTAAAACATAAAAACGAAATTGTGGGAAATACGGGTGCAGTTTTTAATTCGATAAATAAAACACAAATAGGAAATATTGAAATTCCATTACCAACATTTCCCGAACAACAACGCATTGTTGCCAAACTTGACCAAGTTTACGCAGCTATCGATAAAGCAAAAGCTAATGCTGAGAAAAATTTGGAGAATGCGAAGGAATTGTTTGAGAGTTATTTGAATGGGATATTTGAGGAGAAGGGGGATGATTGGGAGGAGGAGGCTTTAGGAAAGTGTTTTCGCTTGAAAAGTGGAGATGGTTTGGTAAGTAGAAATATGGTTTTATCTGGGATTTATAATGTTTATGGCGGTAATGGAATCGCTGGTAAGCATAATATGTTTAATCTTTATGGAAATTATGTAATAATCGGAAGGGTTGGTGCTTTGTGTGGTATCGCTAGGAATATTGATGAAAAGATTTGGTTGACTGATAATGCATTTAAAATTGTAGATTATAAATATGACTTTGACAATCATTTTTTAACTTATTTGTTAAACTATAAATATCTTCGTCAATTTGCGAGACAGGCAGCTCAACCAGTTATTTCAAATTCATCATTAAAAGAAGTTAAATTATGCTTCCCACGATCAATAAATGAACAAAATAACATTGTATGCAAATTAAATGTACTTTCCGAAGAAGCAAGAAAAATGGAAGCAATATATCAGCAAAAGATTGATGAGTTGGAAGAGTTGAAGAAATCCATTTTACAAAAAGCTTTTGAGGGGAAACTATAATTTTGTTTTATAAGGAGTTTTATTTATGAAATTGAGTATAAATTTAAAAAATTGTTACGGTATTTCTTCATTAAAAAAAGAAATAGATTTTTCACAAAAAAACATTTGCTCCATCTATGCTTCAAATGGAACAATGAAAACATCTTTCGCAAAGACCTTTATTGATTTAACTAAAGGTGAAAATTCAAAAGATGAAATATACACGGATATAGAGACAATAAGAGAAATAAAAAAGGATGGTTCTGATCTAGAAAAAGATAATGTGTTTGTTATTAAACCGTATGACCAAGAGTATAAGTCAGACAACATCTCTACATTATTAGTTAATCAGGAGATAAAAAAACAATTTGATAAAGAATATCAAGAAACACAGAAACAAAAAGAAGACTTTCTAAAATCAATACAAAAGCTATCGGGTTTAAAGCCAGAAGAAATAGAATTGGAAATTTGTAACATTTTCTTTCAAAGCGAAAAAAATAAATTCTTTGAGGCGTTAGAAAGAATAGAGAAAGAAATCTTAAATGATGAAGAAGCCGTTTATCAAGATATAAAATACAATGAGTTATTTAATGATAAAACAAAGCCAGCCATTGAGAGTCATGATTTTTTAGCCAATATTGATAATTATGTAAAGAAATATAATGAACTGTTAGAAAAATCTAGCTTTTTCAAAAAAGGCGTTTTTAATCATACCCAAGCATCCGACGTAGCTACCCAATTAGATAAAAATGGTTTTTTTGAGGCAGAACATTCTGTTGTACTTAATGGAAAAGATGATTATGTAAAAACAAAAAATGATTTAGAAAAAATTATAACCGAAGAAAAGAATTCGATTTTACAAGATAAAAAACTAAAAGGCGAATTTGAGAAGCTTGATAAAATCTTGAAGAAAAATGCAAACATAAAAAACTTTAGAGATTATTTGTCAAATAACCCTCAAATTGTTTCAGAATTATCAAATCCAAGTAGTTTCAAAGCTAAATTATGGAAAAGTTATTTCAAACAAGATAAAGACACCTTTAAAGAATTACTTTCAAAATATGCGACATCAAAAGAAACTATAAAAACTATAAGAGAGCAGGCACAGAAAGAAAAAGGCGATTGGTATAAAGTAATTGATGATTTTAACAATAAATTCTTCGTCCCTTTTAGTTTGCATGTATCCAATCAGGTAGATGTAATACTGAGCAATGAGCTACCACAAATCAAATTTAAATTTGAAGATATTGATGTGGAAGAAGGGAAACTATTAAAAGTCCTTAGTCAAGGGGAAAAAAGAGCTTTATATATTTTAAATATCCTTTTTGAAGTTGAGGTTAGGAAAAAGGAAAATAGCACTTGCTTATTCGTTATTGATGATATAGCTGATTCGTTTGATTACAAAAACAAATATGCAATTATTGAATATTTGAAAGAAATATCAGAAGTAGATGATTTTTATTTGATTATTTTAACGCATAATTTTGATTTCCATCGGTCTGTATGTGGCAGATTAGATATAAAAAGAACAAGAAATAATATATTAAATGTTGCCAAAACACATTCTGGAATAAAACTCGTAGAAGAGGTATATCAAAATAATCCCCTGAACCACTGGAGAAATAACTTAAATAATCCTCAGATGCTTCTTGCCTCTATTCCTATGCTTAGAAATCTGTTTGAATATTCTGGAAAAGAAAGTGAATGTCAGGCTATGGCGAGTTTTTTGCATATTAAAAAAAATACAAAGGCTTTAACTATTAGAGAATTGAAAGAGTTTTATAAAATAATCTTTGACAGTCAAATAGCAGATAAAATCAATAATTTGGATGTCATTTACTATGACTTGTTAATTCAAAAATGTGATCAATTAATTACTGGTGAAAAATTAGAATTAAAAATTGTTTTATCCATTGCTATTAGACTTAAAGCTGAAGAGTTTATGATTTTAAAAATAAATGACAATGATTTTGTTAACAGTATCGATAAAAATCAAACAATCAAATTATTCATGAAATATAAATATTTATTCCCAGATGAAATTGTTAGAATAAAAATATTAGAAAGGGTGAACTTGATGACTCCTGAAAATATTCATCTTAACTCTTTTATGTATGAGCCAATTTTGGATATGAGTTCTGAAGAGTTAAAAAAATTATATGAGGATATTAAGGAATTATTTTAGATACAAAAATTACTTTAGGATAGCAAAAATATTAAGCGAGCAATCGAATATGTTTAACAAAAATAAGTATGCTGTCCAAAGTGTTGAATGGAGTTGTAGGATATGGCAAAAGATATTAATAATTCAGTATTTGACGACGCGACAAAATTAAAATTGGATATTTTTGGAGAATGCTTTGAAGAGTGGTTGCCTGTATTTAATAGTGATTTTTATACAAATGCAGTTTATGTCTTTGATTTTTTTGCGGGTAGTGGAAAAGATTCCAACAACGAGTTGGGAAGCCCATTAGTATTATTAAATAGAGCAAAGGGTAAAGAGCGCAAGTATTGCTTAAAGGCAAAGAAAGAGATCATATTTCTTTTTAATGAGAGTGTAAAAGAAAAAAGTGCGGAGCTTAAGCAAAATATTATTCAGTATATTGAGAAATGTAAGCATGAAAACAAGTGCTCGAGTTGTATTTATAAATACACTGTACAGAATTATAAATTTCAAGATATTTTTTTAAATCCCGGAATAGTAGATATTTTAAATGATAAAACACTTGGTAAGTTTGTACTGCTTGATCAATATGGTTTTAAAGAAATTAATGAAGATGTGTTTAAGCAATTGATCTCTTTTCCTAAAACAGATTTTATCTTTTTTATTTCATCTTCATTCATAAATAGATTTAGAGAACATCCGAATATTACTAAATATATTGATACTTCTAAAATTCCTTTTGACGATATTAAACCCAATGAGATAAATAGAGCTATTGCGGATTATTTCAGAGATTTAATACCTATGGGGAAAGAGTACTATTTGCATCATTTTTCCATCAGGAAGGAAAAGAAAGGCAATTACTATGGTTTGATATTTGGTTCAAATCATACTTTAGGTATGGAAATATTTCTTAAAGTATGTTGGAAGCATGATAAATATTCAGGAGAAGCAAATTATAATATTGATAATAATTACGAGGAAGGGACACTGTTTCATTGTCCCGAAAATAATATTAAAAAGAATGCTGTTAAAGATGAGCTTAAAAGATTAATTTTATTGGGGAAAATTAAAGATAATATTACAGGATTAAAACTTGCCATGGAAAAAGGGTGTGAACCCAAAGTATTTGTAGAAGTAATTAAAGAGCTTGAAAAAGAAAATAGAATTTCATTTATTGGGAAAAAGAATTACTCTTCAACAAATATACACAGGGTAAAACAATATATGATAAAGGGGGAAGGCTATGATACATAAAATTGAATGGACAGAGAAAACCTGGAATCCCTCGGCAGGTTGCACGAAAACAAGTTCAGGTTGTAAAAACTGTTATGCAGAAACAATGGCCCTGCGTTTACAGGCTATGGATGTGGAAGGTTATGAAAATGGATTTAAATTCAATATAGTGCCAAGCCGTTTATTTGAACCGTTAAAAAGAAAAAAACCAACGGTTTATTTTGTCAATTCAATGAGTGATATATTCCATGAAAATATGCCGAAAGAGTATTTAGATAAGATTTTTGAAGTTATTGAAGAAACACCACATCATACATATCAAATTTTGACTAAAAGAGCGGATAGAATGTTTCAGTATCTATCGAAAAGGAAAATCCCAAAGAATATTTGGTTGGGCGTTACGGTAGATAATAAGGAAGAAGGATTACCACGAATTGATAAATTGAGGCACTTAAATGCAAGTGTATTATTTCTTTCTGTAGAACCCCTTTTGGAAGATCTGAGTACCATGAATCTTGAGAATATTAATTGGGTTATTGTTGGTGGAGAAAGTGGAAATAAAGCAAGACCGATGGAAAAAGAATGGGTAATTAATATTAAGCGACAATGTGAAGCAAAAGATATTGCCTTCTTCTTTAAACAGTGGGGCACTTGGGGTGCCGATAAAGTTAAAAGAAATAAAAAATCAAATGGAAAAGAAATTGATGGTGAAATATTTCAGCAGTATCCTGATATTATTGAAAGACAATATACAGTAACTAGATAGTAAATTACATATGAACGAAGCCGAAACTAGAGCAGAATTAATTGATCCCTGGCTGAAAAAGTGCGGTTGGGGTGAGGTAGAAGGATCGCGTATCCTACGTGAGCGCAATGTGTGTAAAATTACCGATGGACGCATTCAAGTTGGCGGAGGACGTAAAAAGCCGCTGATCGCTGATTATATTTTAGTCTACAAGGGCATTAAATTGGCTGTGGTCGAGGCTAAAAGCGATGAGCTGGAAGTCGGTGAAGGCGTTGCTCAGGCAAAACAATATGCTACTAAGCTAAATCTTGGTACCACTTATTCCACAAACGGTAAAGATATTTACCATATTTGCATGAACACCGGGCAGGAAGGACTTGTTAGTGATTTTTTATCCCCTCAAGAACTTTGGGATAAAACCTACGGTGATCAAAACGAATGGCGGGAGAAATTTGCGGCTATTCCTCATGAAGGTGCTTATGGCAGACGCTTTTATCAGGAATTGGCCATTAAAAATACACTTGAGGCTATTGCACAGAATAAAGATCGTATTTTATTGACCCTCGCGACTGGTACCGGTAAAACAACTATAGCTTTTCAGATCGCCTGGAAAATGTTCCAAACCCGCTGGAACCTAAATCGTGACGGGAAAAGACGTCCCAGAATACTTTTCTTGGCTGATCGCAATATTTTGGCAGATCAAGCCTACAACTCATTTTCAGCCTTTCCTGAAGATGCCATGGTCCGTATAAAACCTAAAGAGATAAGAAAAAGAGGGAAAGTCCCCACCAATGGCAGTATCTTTTTTTCCATTTTTCAGACTTTTATGTCCGGTAAGGATAAAGACGGCAATCCAGAACCTTACTTCGGGGAATATCCCAAAGATTATTTTGATTTCATTATTATTGATGAGTGTCATCGCGGTGGAGCCAATGATGAAGGCAACTGGCGAGGTATTTTAGAGTATTTTTCGCCTGCTGTGCAATTAGGATTGACCGCAACACCCAAGCGACGGGACAATGTGGATACATACAAGTATTTTGGTGATCCAGTTTATATCTATTCACTCAAAGAAGGTATTGAAGATGGTTTTTTGACTCCCTTTAAAGTCAAACGCATTAAGACCACCTTGGATGATTATATCTATACCAGTGATGATACGATTATCGAAGGAGAAATTGAAGAAGGCAAGCTGTACGAAGAACCTGATTTTAACAGGATAATCGAAATAAAAAAACGTGAAGAAAAGCGTGTTCAGATCTTCATGGACGAAATAAACCAGAAAGAAAAAACGATTGTATTTTGTGCCATTCAGGATCACGCCGCGGCTGTCAGAGATTTAGTAAATCAGTATAAACAAAGCACAGATCCAAATTATTGTGTCCGTGTTACCGCGAATGATGGCGAGATCGGTGAACAGTTTCTGCGAGAATTTCAAGATAATGAAAAAACGATTCCCACAATTTTAACCACCTCGCAAAAATTGTCAACCGGTGTTGATGCCCGAAATATTCGCAATATTGTCTTAATGCGTCCAATAAACTCAATGATAGAATTTAAACAGATCGTGGGAAGAGGAACACGCCTGTTTGATGGCAAAGAATTTTTCACCATTTATGATTTTGTCGATGCTTATCATCATTTTTCTGATCCCGAATGGGATGGCGAGCCACTTGAACCTGAAGAACCTAGTGGAAATAGAGAGCCCCGACCTAAATATCCAACAAAAGAACCGGGTGATGGTGAAGGAGAGGGTAGAGAAAGGCCTCAGAGAATTAAAGTTAAACTGCGAGATGGAAAAGAAAGAGAAATTCAGCACATGATCGCTACCTCATTTTGGGGAGCAGATGGGAAACCAATTTCATCTGAAGAATTTTTACATAATTTATTTGGAGAACTGCCGAATTTCTTCAAGAGTGAAGAAGAATTACGGACTTTATGGAGCAGTCCCGTAACACGTAAAACATTGCTTGAAAAATTGGATGAGGCAGGTTTTGGCAAAGATGAATTAACAACACTGCAAAAACTAATAAATGCTGAAAAAAGCGATCTGTATGATGTGTTGGAATATGTTTTTAACAGTGATATAAAGCCGATAACACGCAAAGAACGAGTTACACGAGCCCAAGCCACGATCTTTGCATTGCTTAATGACAAGCAAAAAGAATTCATAGAATTTGTATTAAGCAAATATGTAGAAGTCGGTGTTGAAGAATTATCTCAAGATAAATTACCGACCCTATTAACGAATAAATATTATTCACTTGAAGATGCGAAAAATATATTGGGTGGTGTCGAAAGTATCACATCATTATTTATTGAATTTCAGCAACATTTATATCAAGTTGAATTTGCTTCGTATTCTATAAATAGAACAGCCTGATCTAACAATAAACGCCCGCTCGAAAGAGTGGGCTTTTTTATAACCACACCATTAGTGGCAGTAATACCATCTCTACCCACAACAATACCAACAAGAAAAAAGCTAAACTCGTTAGATTTTGTGTATTATATGGTGAATTATTTAATTGACACGAATAGATAAGTGGAACTAAAACTGTCCATGTTTATTAAATATATGTTTTAATTGATGAATAAAATCATTATTTTTTTTCGTTATTTGTTAATAACATAATTTTATCATGCTAAGGAGTAGGGCATGAATGCGTCACAGGCTGCAAAATATATTCTAAATCACCCGTTGAGTGGGAGTGTAGATATCTCACCGCTTAAATTACAGAAGCTTATTTATTATGTGAAGGTTTGGAGTATTATTGATAATAAACCCAATGTTATTTCTTCAAGGTTTATGAAATGGCCATATGGCCCTGTAAATAATCTTGTTTATCAAGAATATAAAAAGTACGGGAGTAATCCTATTCCCAAAGACAATATATATCCTGAAGGTTTACTATCAGAAGATGAAAAAAAGACTGTTGATTTTATTCTTGAGAATTATTTACCCATAGATGCAATATCATTATCATTAATGACACACAAGGAAGATCCATGGATTAAGACTGGCACTTCTGGAATAATTGGTAAAAATGTAATAAAAGCATATTATTCTGATCTCCCATTTGCAAATAATTTTCCATTAGATTTTAAGAATCAAACTTTTTATCCATTGTCCACAAATAGCTCGTATGCGTATTTTGCAGATGTGAGCCAAGATGAAATGAATGAACTACTGCCATACAAATCCTATGAATACTACAAAAAGATAAAAAACAGTAGTAAAGAGGATTTAGATAAAAAGTTAAAAAAACAATTCAATAATTAATCCGGATAATAATTATTAATAGTGAATTTGAAATACTTGATAGTTTATTAAGAGATTTCTCTGTTAATGATAAAATATCACTGCAAAAAGCTCATGATACTATAAAAACAAGATATAGTACATTAAATGATAATATTGATGCTTTTGCAATCAAATCTGAAGGCAATAGTTTAATTAAACATTTGGGCCTTTTAATAAGATTCTCACATGAGTTTTTATATAAAAATATATTAAAAAATGCTGGTCGATTTAGAGATGCAAAAGATAAAAATTTGGGAAAAGTATATTTTGGCGGCGAAAAACAGAGGTCTCTCCAATATAAATTTGAAGGTGCACCACCAAATGAGATCATAGCTAAAGTTGTCGAATCATTAGCTTGTTTATTTGAGGAGAGTGAGCAACCTATAGAATGTGCATTACACTTTTATCAGAAATTTGTTTTGTGTCACCCTTATTATGATGCAAATGGGCGGATTGCTCGATTTATTGTAAATGTATATCTGAATTATCAAGATATGGTGGTAGACTGGGAGCACCTTTTAGATAATAAATTATTTATCAAACATCTAAATAATTGTCACCGGAGAGCTGGGCAGCCCAAAGAATTTGGTGAATATTTTAGGTTTCTAGTTAAAGCTTTTAGAAAACATGTTAGAGAAAAGAAAGACCTAGAAAATTGTGCCACCGATTAATTTAATCTCTCGGTTTGAGATAAATGGTCTAAAATCTAAAGTTCTTGACTATCTTCTTATAAAATTGACTGAATGATAATAAAAGCCCGCTCGAAAGAGTGGGCTTCTTTATAACTACACCATTAGTGGCAGTAATTCCCTAACTACTCAACACAATACCAATAGGGAAGAGGCGAAACTCGCTAGATAATGTGTATTATAATGCAAGTATAGTTCTTATGTCAAATCTCTGTAAAACCCAAAATCTTCATCAACTATCAGAGCCCGATCCAAGTAACAATTAAATTCCTCACATGTAGTCTCTGGTAGTAATGCACATGAGTAACATGCAGCAAGATTTAAACCAGCTAATCCTTGCCCCTCAGAATTATAACATACTGGATCAGAAGCACAATCTCTTGCACGATTAACTGCTGAATTGATTATTTGAATAAATCTGCTATCCTGAGCTTGAGATATTAATCCACCAAAACTACCTTCAGCTCCTGCAATGGTATAAATTAATATCCCTTGCATATTTTCGTTATCAATATAAAGTCTTTCTGAAATTGATGTAGCTGGGTAACCAACAAGAAATTCAAGCTCTTTAATTATTAAATGAGAGAATGTATGTAACATAATAAATTTTGCAAAATAACTGTCATTATCTAGCATTTTTCGTTTTTCTTCAGTTATTCTGTATTCTGCATTATTTGCGTTTTCCCTTAATCTATTTAATCTTTCTTGAAATTTCAAATTCTTTGACTGAGTGCTATACCATTTACTTATTTGTTTTGGGTCGAATTCAATAAATATACCCTCACCATAACTTTCTATACCTGGTAATAGTGTAGTATTTTTTCCTTTGGTTGATGTGTATTTTGGCTTTATTGATTGCCTGCTTACTCTAATAAATTCATCCATGGAGCTATTTTCAAATAAGTCTTTATCAATTGGTTCTTGTCGAGAATAACCTGTTTGCACAGATGTTACTTTTAAACGATTTACTTTTAGTAAATTTAATAATCCCAAATTATGATGATCATTTGATGTAACTCTAGTAAATACTAAATTCTCATTATCCGACTTAGCATTATTTGCCAAATAGTCATATTCTTTTATACGGTAATTAATTTCACTAATATAATCTTTCTCAGCAGGATTAAGTATTTCATTAATTTCTTCTAATGATAGATTAATATTATGATTTTGAGATATAATATCTTTTATTTTATTTGCTGGAAGGCAGGCATCTTTATGTAAAGTTTTAATGCTTACCTTTATGCTTTGTTTAATTTCTTTATGGGGTATATATAGACTATTAGTTATTAACGGATAATAAACACTGTTACTAGTTCTGATTACTGGCTTGAAGAATATCTTTTGCAGATTTCCTGTACTGTCAAATATTGGATTTCCCTCTTTGTCTGTCATAATCTTTATTTTACCATATGAATCTATATCTGGTAATCTCAAACCCAATAGCCCAAAAAGTGTAACTTGCTTATTGAAGTTTTTGCATGATTTATTATTGCATTTAATTCTCACTCCTGAAAAATCAGAGAATTTATCAGATCTTAAATAATGAAGATCTTGATTATCGCAACATTTATCTCTAAAGACAATTTTTTCCTGCCCGGTTTCATCTTTTTCTCTAGTAAGATTGGTCCATTTATCCCATGGTATATCCCTAATATTACCATTAGGAGCAATAAGCATGAATCTTACCTGTTCTAACTCATTGTATCTATTATTTTTCTTTTTATCTTTTTTTGCTTTTTGATAACATTTATAACATTTAGGTGGCGAAAAAGAAGCATTTATTTCAGCTATATTCTTACTATCATAAACTTCTCCCCAGCCTTTGTACCAATCATTAATGTGTTTGAAACTATTACATTTTTTGCAATACATCCATTTTGGGAAGTACTCTGCATTAATAATATTGTTTTCTAATTTTGGTTTAGAGTTACTGCTAAACGAAGAATAGTTTGCCGGGATTTTGACAATTTTTTCCAATTGAGGGAAATAGTATTTTAATCTTGATAATAATCTAATATCCTCTAAAATATCATTATCTTCAAGTTCAATCTTCTCTTTTCCTAGTTGTATAAAATAGCGCCATTTATCAAAATCTTTAATTATAAGAGCACCATCAATTGTCTCAATAATCGAACCAACTCCCCCATATGAACTTATTAGTTTTCTTGTCTGTAACACTGAATAATTAGCCATTTTATACTCTTCTTACTTTTGGTAATTCAATCTTGATAAATGAGCTTGTATCGATCTCTCTCATAGATTGCATAATCGACCAATCTGTTGAATGATAAATAGAACCTTCAGTTTTGGTTTTCTCAAATATTTCAGAGGGTTTATCAAGAAGATGAACTTCATTTTTATGATAGTAGTATTTCAAGTTATAATTACTGATTTTTTCAAGCCATGAATCTGATAATTGTTTTAGTTTGTTTTCAAATATTAACCAGGTACTGTCTTCTGCCTTATATCTTTGTTTAATTTCTGCCTTAAACTGATCAAGCATTTCTGGTGAGAAATTATTTGCTGATTTATCTGAATTCATATTAGGAAATTTATGTCTTAAGTATGTAACTACCAAACTTGCCAGCATTTTTTGAAGTGTGTTCTCAGTAAATGGTGTTAAACTAAGTGGCTCAACACTTTTATAAAATGCGTTGTGAAAAGGGATAAAGTGTTCAAAATAGGATTTATCTCTTGATCTATTGGCATCAAGTAAAACCAGAACTAATCCTTTATATTTTCTTCCAACCCTACTTGATGCTTGAATATATTCTGCAATGTTTTTGGGCTGTCCATTTATTAACATTATATTTAATCTATCAATATCTATGCCCACAGAAAACATGTTCGTGGCTAATACAATATCCACAATATTTGCTTCAATATATGAATTACCATTATTTAGTTTCTGTATTGTAGTTTCATTAAATTCATTTTCCTCTAAAAGATTTAATGTATGTTTGATTTTTGAACTGTCAATTCTACTTGTTAGCTCTTTGTCTCTATTGTATAAATACAGATAGTTAAAAGTCTCTGAAGGTTTCTTCCCCCAAAGCCTATTTTGTAGTACTGAAGTAAAATTATATATCTCATCGCTTATTTTATTATGAATTCTTCCTACATCTTTTAGACTATTATAATATGAAACAACTGTCCAGTATTTATCAAAAGTATGAAAATCAAGCATGTTATCTTTTTTAATGATGTTATTATATACTTCTAACCTAGATACAAGTAAATGCACAATTAGTTGTAATTGAGTATCTATGCTTGATTTTCCAGTAGGAAGAAATCCTTTATATCTTCTCTTACTTTCATTTTCGGATACTTTTGCAAAAAAACTATCTTTATATGATAAACCATTGGGCGGGAAAATATTTACTTTTCTGTTTATTCCATACAATGCTTTAACTTGATTAGTAGTATTTCGTGTAGTGGCTGTTGAACTTATAATTTTTGGTTTTCGCTTATTTTTAGTGCATAATAATTCAACTACACTTTCAAATATACCGGTAATAGATCCGAGTGGTCCAGTTAATAGATGCAATTCATCTTGAATTATTAAATCTGGAGGTAAACCAGATTCAGAAAGAGAATTGAAAAATCTATGACCCTCTTGCTTCCACGCTAACATGGCAAATTTATCGACAGTTGCAAATAAAAGAGTAGGGGGTGAAATATATAGCATTTCATCAACTACTTGCACGGGGAGACTATGATGGAAAGGACATTTGTTATTCAGACATTTAATATTAAATTTTTTATTTGGGACATTCCCACTTATATCAAAGCCGAACACCCAATTACCAGACTTATTTTTTGATATAAGCTTTGTCCCGCACCAAGGACAAGAACTGATTTGAAAGACATTATATTTGTTAGGATTTCCGTTGGGTTTGTTAGCTTCTTCACTTATATCCGATACTTTCCCTTCGGCAACCTTAATTAAATTAGGAGTGCTAGACATTCCAACCCACATTCCAATTGTTATGGGTTCTGACATTAATTCGTTTTCGAAGTTTCTCCTTAAAAACTCAAGAGCTGCAATTAGTTTCGAGGTCCTTTCAAATTGTTGTGATGTTAACAATCTTAAAGTATATCGCATGATAACAGATGTACCATTATAATTATCTTGATTACTTAACCTTCGATAAATAATTGTAAATGCGGCCACTGATAGATAAGCTTCAGTTTTCCCACCACCTGTGGGGAACCAGATTAAATCAACTATTTCATTTCTTGATGGCGAGTTAAGTTCAGTAATACTATCGATATTTAAGATCAAGAATGCAAGTTGGAAAGGTCTATATTTAGGTCGCCCAAAGGGTGATTTATCAAAATTATAGTTTTTAAAATAATCAAGATTACTGAAGTCCATATCCATATTAATTTCAGAAATATCTTTTTCTTTTGCCGCAAGATTTTCATCGTTTGATAGTATAATTTGAATAAACATTGCTGTATTTGCTAAGCAAAATGATCTAAAAACTACTTCATTTCTTAATAAAGTTATGTTTGACTTCAATCTATTTAAATTATAGTTTAAATTATTAAAAATGTACTCTTCGATTTTAGAATTTCTTGAAGGGGCATCTTTTTGTTTATTAATCCAAATCTCATATTGCAAAATGAAATTATTCAAATTATCAATGACCTGATCTTTGCTTGACTTTGAGAAATGAGATAAATTATAAATATCTAATTGTTCCTCAATATTTTTATAATAATCAGGATTTTCACTAAAGTCACTTCCATTAAAAGTATTTAAAGTATCTTTTATGTCATATGTTGGGAGGAATGTTGTCTGAATATAATTTTTTCCCCATTCAACTGAACAATTATGACCAATCCCAAAATTCTGCACATCTTTGTAAAGATAAGTTAATAGTTCAGCCTCTCTATCGAGTGGATGAAAATCATTATATGATCTATAAGGCAGCAATTGTTTTGAAAATATTTCAATTTTTGATTGAAAAAGTGCTTTTTGGTTCAATATTTCGTTTGAATTTGTAAATCTTTTTGAAGATTGTGTATCGGATGTATTAATCAATTGAATCTTGATATATTTACATTTATTATCTCCAGGCATTTTATATGTTTTTAAGGTATATGATGCCCCTATGTAACTAGAATTCGATAATTTCTTTTCAAAAATCTTTTTAGGGATTGATATATCTGAAATGAGTATATTTAAATCTAAATTGTGGGTGTCCCGCTTCCAAGCTTTACCGATTAGCTTCTCAAAAAAATGGAAAGAATATTTAATTGGGTTATCCTTGAAATCATCAGACATTTTAAAATTATCTAGTAATGAAAAATCTCCCGAGCGAGGGCTTTTTTTTCTTCCTACAAATTTATGTTTAAGAATTAAATAACCATCTTGATAATCAATTTTATCCTTGAATGGAAAAGTTTCGTGGTCCTGAAATTCTTTGTAGATGCTTTCATGAGCCTTGATTTTAATTTCTTCATTTATTATTGAATAGGTACCAAAAGAAAATTTAACACGGATTTCCTTCTCGTCATTATTAGTACAAAATGTCAGGCCAATATTGGTGGGGAAAAATGAATTCTGCGTTATTACATATTGATCATCATCATTGTGGTCTTTTTTTCCAGAATTAAAATTGTTATCACCATTATTATCTATATTTTTTAAATCTTGTGGGCTAATGTTCTCATTATTTCCATCAACTTCACTACTTATTTCATCATCAGAGCTTTCACTCATGGTTTTAATTTTATCTTTTTCGGGAAATAGAATACCAGTATAATATCTTTGCAAGGGATAATCTGAAATTATTTCATTTTCAACACTATCATCTTTGATAAAAATATCTGATCCGGGCCCCAAGAGCCCTTTTTTGATCCTTTCTTCAAATATAATCCTGCATTTCTCATCATTATTCATCATCAGTAACTTCAATCCTTTTAATTGTTTTTAAGGGTGCATTTTGATTAATTATATTTTCCAATTGAGTGTCAGAAAGTTTTAAGATGTTTTCCCCCTTTTCTTTATGAAGAATATAATGAGAAATCTCATCGCTTAAATCTCTACCAAGGGCAATCATTATCCCATTAAAACTTTTTCTGTTTTTTACTATTCCTTTAAAACGTTTATCAAAGGTATCTGATTTTATTGTATTCTTTAGCACTAATAGGTTATTATATGTTTGAGGAAACTTGATTTTATTTGATGGATTAATCCAATTCTCTATTGTATTTTCACTTTTTATTGTAAGCCCATTTTCAACTAAATGGTGTAAAAGAGAACTTATGGAATCAAACTTAAAGCTATATTCTAATAATGCAAGCTTCCATAATTTTGAATACAATTCAATCTCTTCAAATATTCCTTTTTCATCAGAATTTAAGGCGATATCATATATGACTTCTTTTGTAGCATTATCATATATTCTAATTTGATTACCAGGTTTTAAATTCCTGATTATTTCGTTTATCTCTTGCTTATTTGTTTTTAATAAGATTGTCTTATTCGAGTCTAACTTAAGAATTTCGTCATCTTCCTCAAAAGCAAGCTCATAAATTATATTTGTAGAATAATTAATCTGATATTCAGTGTTGAAATTAATTTCACTATTTTTCTCAAAGATTCTATCTAGTACCTCTGAAGCATTCTCAGCTGAAGCCGCCTGTTTAAATTTAATCCCGGATAATAATTCTCTATCATTTGATTTTAGCTCATTTGCTGTTTCATTTTTTAGTCTGTTTAAACATTTATTATAATAGTCGTTTTCTTCAGGATATAAACTAAGATGTATTTTATTCGGGGTGTGTATAATTGCTTTTAAATGATCATATCCAAAAAAGCCAAGAAAAACTATAGTTTTTTTCTTTACATTAAGTGCTTTATACTCATTAAATGATATAATATTTTTTACATAATATTGATTACACTCACTTTCCCATGTGCTTTTTAGTGCTTTGGGTACAACAAGATAATCAATACTATTTATTTGTCTTTTTATTTGGTCAAATTTTGAACTATTATTTTTTTGATATTCAATTAAATTTGTATAGGAAACAAATATTTTATCCCAGTATTCTTCAAAATCGTATTCGTCAATTTCTTGAAACGCTGATTCAATTATTTCATATGCTTCTTTTTTGAAATTTGAGTAGACATATTCAAGTTCATTAATTTGATTGCTTGTCTTGGTGGGAATGGAAAAATGAAGAATATATTTACCAAATTTATATATTTCAGATAAGTCTAATAAATACTCCTTTTCAACTTTTTCAATTTCTTTAAAGAACATATCTAATAGTTGTGAGAATACTTCATTATCAATTTCAAGAGTTAGTATAGGGATGCTTTCAATATAACTAAAATAATCAAGCTCATGCAAAGTCCATTTCCATTTACATAAATTTGGGATAGCGTATTCTTCAACGTCATTACTTCCAATAAATAAACATTTTGAAATCCTTTGATTGTTTAAGTCTTCAGATATATGAATGAGATCGCTCTTATACTTATTAGCTCCTATGAAAACTACATTTTTAATTTTAATTTCTTTATCCAGTACATATTTTCGAGCTGTTTCATAATTATTAACGATATATATCATCGGGTAATTATGGATGTTATAGTTTATTTTGCCTGTTTTAGTTATATAGCAGAATGGAAAGGCTTGATAAATATCATAACAAATACTACTATCTAATTCCAACTTATATGATCTATAACAATTTCCGAGAATCTCAGAGCAATAATTAAAATACTCATCTTTATTATTAAATATTTTATTAATAATTGGCTTAAAACTACTATCAACTGTTTCCTTGTGAACCTTTTTTAATATCTCTTTCCTTGATAAGTAGAATAAATTTGAAGAAAAGGTTTTTAAAGTATTTTCATATAATTTGTCAGTAATAATAATTGATTTCTCTCCAAAATAAACGGGGACAGTATTATCGTGAATATTGTATAGATATGAGAAAAAGTTTCCATATAAGGACTCTTTTTGAGATCTATTATAATCATAGTTAACATAATTTTCTAAAAATATTTCTAAAGAAAGAGCAATAATTACAGGTATATAAAACTCAGTTTTTGTTTCTTTATCTGGGAAATGAATTAACGTGTTCTTTTGATGCTCATTTATGATAGCTTTATAAATGATATATGAATTAAGTATACTAAAATTATCAAAATTGAAATCATCTATAGTTAATTCAGATTCTAAGACCTTATGCCCTTTTTTCAATAGCTCATCTAAATATTTTGAATGAGTTTCCATGGCTACTTTGAAATATACTGTTATAGTTTAAAATCCGTATGATAATCAATTATGTTTTAAGAAAAGCATACTAGCTTTGGTGCAAAACATATTTAATTATTAACAACTCGTAAGTTTAGGAATCTACCAACGGATTAACAAGCTATAGTTTATAACTACTACAATACTGATTGTAATACCACACCTGCTCACCACAATACCAGCAAAAAAAGAGCAAAACTCGCTAGATAATTAGAATATTATAGCAAATAAGTATGCTAATATATGGACTGTCTGAATTTTGGGGGTAAGGTCAGGCAATCTACTATTACCACCCCGTTTTTCGAAGAGCATTTAACCTCTTTTGGGCGGCTTTACGGACTTTCTCACGCTTATCCTCCACAGCAATCTTTGCCAGCAAGGACTGATCTGTCAACTTCTCAACGGCAGCTTTGCGGACTCGCCAATCCTCATCTTCTACAGCAATTTTTGCCAGTAAGAACTGATCTGTCAGTTTCTCAACGGCAGCTTTGCGGACTCGCCAATACCCATCTTCTACAGCAATTTTTGCCAGCAAGAACTGATCGACCAACTTCTCAGTAGCGATTCTGCGGATTTCCCTAGTCTTATCCTCCACAGCAATTTTTGCCAGTACGGACTGATCGGTTAGCTTCATAACGGCGGTTTCTTGTACTTCCGCATCCTTATCCTCTAGAGCAATCTTTGCCAGTACGGACTGATCGGTCACCTTCTTAACAGCTGCTCTACGTACTTCCGCATCCTTATCCTCTAGAGCAATCTTTACCAGCAGGGACTGATCCTGATCGGTTAGCTTCCTCACGGCGGCTTCACGAACTTCTTCATCCTTATCCTCCACGGCAATTTTTGCTAGTAGGGACTGATCGGTTAACTTTTTAACGGCTACTCTGCGGACTCCTCCGTCTTTATCTTCCAAAGCAATCTTTATCACCAGAGCTTGTGGTAACTGGTCGAGAACAGGTACAAGAAGATCTCCGGCATTAATCTTAGCACGCATAAAACCAAGAGATGATGTTTTATGTGGAAAGTTAGTCCTCCAGGTATACGATAAACGTTTAAACCGGTTCTTGAGTTTAATTGAACATGTAAATGATTCGCCAAAGTTTGTTGTAGGAAAACACAAATTTATTCCCGCTATTTCCCCCTTATAAGATTGTTCCCTGGATGACCAGTCTATTTTTACTGAGACTATTTCTCCAACTATATTAACAATCTTGGGATCACTCAATACATGTATAGCCGGTAAAATACTGCAAATAAGACGTACGCGGTGATTAGATGGAACAGTATCAAACGCAAGAATTAATTTATAGATTAACTGAGTTTTTCTATCCCTCTTTATATTAGCTAACCTTGTCAACAGAGCCGGATTAGTCAATCTCTCAACGGCGGCTTTGTGGATATACTCATTTTTATTTTCCCAAATAATTCTTACTAGAATTACCGGATCGGTCAACTTTTCAACGGCGATTTTGCGACCAACCAAATCCTTATCTTCTACAGCAATCTTTGCCAGTACGGACTGATCGGTCAGCTTCTTAATGGCGACTTCGCGGACTGCCCAATACTCGTCCTCCAATGCAATTTTTGCCAACACAGACTGATTCTGATCAGTCAGCTTATTAACAGCGGCTTTGCGGACATAATCATCTTCATCCTCTACAGCAATCTTTGCCAACACAGACTGATTCTGATCAGTCAGCTTATTAACAGCGGCTTTGCGGACATAATCATCTTCATCCTCTACAGCAA
>CAYNBL010000020.1:24742-25994 GCA_964395205.1 uncultured bacterium
CAACCTTTGCCAGCACGGATTGATCAGTCAGCTTCTCAATAGCGGCTGTGCGGACATAATACTGTTCATCCTCCACAGCAACCTTTGCCAGCACGGATTGATCAGTCAGCTTCTCAATAGCGGCTGTGCGGACTTTCCAATACTTATCCTCCACGGCAATTTTTGCTAACACGGTTTGATCCTGATCGGTTAACTTTTCAATAGCGGCTAGGCGTGTACTCGAATTCTTAGCTTCCACAGCAATCTTTGCCAGCACGGACTGGTCGGTCAACTGCTCAACAGCAGCTATACCTTCATTCCTATCAGTAGTTTCCAAAGCAACTTTAGCGGGGTCAGTAAAACCGTACAAGGAAATGATTACTATGGATACAAGTAACGCAAAGGAAAATCTAAATAGAAATATCTTCTTCATCTTATCCTCCGTAATATTTTTTAATCATAAATTACAAAAATCCCTACCCGAAATAAAATAGTTCAAGGATAAGTACTCTTGTTTCTTATGTGGATCAACAAACCACACATTTCAACCTTTTTATGTTATGTTATTTTTTAATTTACATAGTTTATCATTTTATGCAAATAATTATTTGTTATTGTCAGGAAAATTAAACTCACCACATAACATCACATATCTAGTGAGTTCTAAACCCCAGTATTTTAAAGCACTTACACACCCTAAATTATAAAATCAAATTCACCAGACACATATTGGTACACTTTTCTCCTCACTCTTGGAGAGTTTTGTTTTTGTGGCGTTTTATTTCTGAGAGAGGTTTTGTGGCATTTCAACTGCAAATTATGAGTGATGAGATATGAATTATAACCCCCTGTGTGAAATAGATATCATTTGGTTCTAATCATGTCATCCCGATCCGTCAGCTGACGAAAGGGATCTCAAACAAAAAATGAATAGTCAAGCATTGATTTTAGCCTTAATGTTTGAGATTTCTCCACTACACTCGCCCCCGACCATTCGGGGTCTCATTCCGGTTGAAATGACAATTCCCTTTGGAAAAAAGCAATTCCTCACAATGTGGTGATCGATTTAAAAAAGAAGGTCATTTTGCATCGAAGCCAGACGTTTAAATTTCTTTAAGAATAAGAAGCGGATCAATATGTAATTTGGAGAACGCAAACCATTTTTTACCAAGATCTTTTAAGCTGGCCCCAAAATGATAAATCTCATTTTGGTCAATAATCAGGAAACGGTCATGCGCTTTATCAAACTTCCAAATTTTTACGGGTGGGTATT
>CAYNBL010000021.1:0-25904 GCA_964395205.1 uncultured bacterium
AAAATATAATTACTAGGGACCCGAAAAAGTGTAAACGATGTTATGAGATTCGCCATTTACTTATTACTCATCCCGAACAATGATCTTTTCGGCATCGGCCCAAAGCGTTTCCAGATCGTAGTAGTCTCGGGTTTCTGTATCAAATATATGAACAACCACATCAACATAGTCCATTAGTATCCATTTAAGGTTTGCATAACCTTCTTTATGCCATACTTTCACTTTATATTGAGAAAGCTCGTCTTCGATATAATCTGCCAGGGTCTTAATATGAGTATCGGAATTACCGGTAGCAATTACAAAAAAATCTGTAAAACCGGCAAGCTTGCTGACATCCATCACCACGATATCTTCGGCTTTTTTTTCAAGAGCTAATTCTGCAATCATTTTTGCGAGTTCGTGTGATGTTTCTGTGTCATTGACTATTTTTTTTTCGGCCATGCGGCTCCTTTAATTATTTTCACGAAATGGAGGAAGTTGTTTATAATCTTTTCCCATAACAATGGTCACATCACAAGGATAATCCGGTGCGCGATCATCAAGAACGGGATTATTATCAATACCTAATTTTTCTGATACTTTATTTGACATACTGTAATTGCTGGTATGCAAATACACGATGGTTTTTTCATAATTGAAATGATCTGCATTGGTCGTTTCGCTTACATCAAAACCCTGATTCAACAAATATTCTCTTAATTTGTATGCAACGCCACTGACTCCGTTACCATTTAAAATTCTTACGACTATACTCATCGATTCTTGCTGTTGTTCTTTATTCACCTGCAAATTAAGCATTTTATCCGGTATTTCCACCTCGGTAAATTCGCGAATACGTGCCGGCCGATCCACCCAGGTGGAATATGCAAAAATGCCTATCAGCACAACACTGAGGACAATAATGACATTAAGAACAATATTTAGCTGCTTGGATTCTATGGGTAAAATCCTCTTCTGTAATTGTTAAAGCTTGTGTACGGATCAAAATATGATCCGGGCATGGTCATATTATAGTAATAATCGGGATAACGTGCAATACCAATGCTAATGGTTGAATTTTCGGATAAATGGTAGACGAGATTTGCATCGAAGTAAATATCTCCTGCAGGACTATTCAATCTTTCCAAAGCAGGGTTAGAGGCATATGCCTGCAATTGCCAGTAGAGGTTACCGTAAAAAGAAAGTCTAGAACTCAACGGCATATATAATTCGTTATGATAGGTCAAATAAGATTCTGAACCAAAAGCGGAACTTCCCATACTCATGGAGACCGAATGGTTCATCTGAACTTTTGACCAATCTAAAAATGCTGCAGATGAACGGGCATTAGACATATCAAAACCGACACCCTGCCGGGTGAATTCAGATATTTCGTCAATATACTGCGCCATTAACGGCATGACTACCATCAGGCAAACGAATAAAAAAACCATAAAACGTTTCATTTTTGTGCCTTTAATTTCTCTTCGGCTTCCCCAAGCTGGTCAACCGTGTTTACGCCTTGGATCTCATCGGGATCGTCCGCAATCTGTAACGCTATCTTCTTGTTATCTTTTCGCATCAAAGGTAAGACATCCGTCAGATAATACTCTCCCTGAATATTATCTGTTCCAATAAAACGCAAATAATGAAATAATAGCTCAGATTTAAATAAATAGATACCCGAATTGATCTCTTTGATCTTTCTGATCTCATCGTTGGCATCTTTTTCCTCAACGGAATGTGAATAATCACCATCCGGCGTCCGAATTATTCTTCCATATCCATGTGGATCATCAAAGATCGCACTCAATACGGTAGCATCAGCTTCTTCTTCATGGTGAGTTCTAATAAGTTTGATCAAGGTTTCTGAAGTCAGTAAGGGGACATCTCCTGCCAGTATCAATATGTCACCGGAGAAATCCTTTAGCTCTGGCTCAGTGATCATCACCGCATGTCCGGTACCCAATTGTTGTGCCTGTACAGCGAAATCAACATTCTTACCGGTCAATTCTTTTTCAACCAATTCTTTTTTGTGACCGATAACAACGACTATTCGAGAACTGCCTGCTTCCTTTGCACGAGCTACAACACGAGCCACCATGGTTTCTCCGAGGACTTTGTGTAGGACCTTCGGGAGGTCTGATTTCATCCTGGTTCCTTTACCGGCAGCAAGAATTACAGTAGCAAGAGCAGCAAACATTAGTTCTCCTATTTTATCTCAATAATAGTATTTGTTTCATCCATCACAATAATCGTGGGGTTATGACCGGGGATCTCATCAGGTTCAAGATCACAATATGCCATAATAATAATTCTGTCATCGATCTCAGCAAGACGGGCAGCAGCACCATTCAAGCAAATATTTTTGCTTCCCCTCTCCCCTTTGATCACATAAGTCTCAAAGCGTAAACCATTATTAATATTTACAACTTGAACAAATTCATATTCACCAATTCCCGCTGTTTCCATAAGGTCAACAGGAATGGAAATACTGCCTGTATAATTCAAGTTCGCATCAGTAACGGATGCTCTGTGGATCTTTGCATGTAGAAATTTCTTTTTCATCTTTTCCTGTGTGTTTTTACATCATCCTATAATATGAAATAAATGCTTGTATTTCAAGAATCAAGATAGATTTTCGATTAAAATATTATCTATGAGACGAACACCCCCAAAATAGACTGCAAGGGCGATCAAACACAGGCCATTACAAGTATTTACCGTCTCCAAATTCGGATAGGAACGTGCTTCAAGATAATCGAGTCGCGCTCCTTTTATTGCCTGAATAGATTTTTTAGCTTTTTCCAGAAGTCGGGAAAGTTCTTTTCCTTCATCTATTCCCTCTTTGATCATAAAAAGATTTTTTGATAAAATCACCGCATTTTTGCGATCTTCCGATGATAAACGGACATTGCGTGAACTCATCGCCAGCCCATCCGCCTCACGCACGATGGGTGCGATCTTGATCTCGATATCCATATTGAGATCTTCAACCATCTTGCTGATAACCGCAGCCTGTTGAGCATCTTTTTGCCCCAATACAGCGACATTTGGTTTTACAATATTGAAAAGTTTTATCACTACCGTGGTCACTCCCCGGAAATGCTCCTCTCTCTTTGCCCCGCAAAGAACATCCGTGATCTTTTCTACATTAACCCAAGTAAGAATTTCAGAGGGATACATTTCTTTAACATCGGGATAAAAAATAATATCTGTTCCGCGACCTTCAGCCTTTTTTTCATCACGTTCAAAATCTCGAGGATAGCTGTCAAAATCCTCATTGGGACCAAACTGCGCTGGATTAACGAAAATGGACATTATTACGATATCACAATATTTCTTAGCTTCATCGACCAATGACAAATGGCCTTCATGCAAATAACCCATCGTCGGTACAAAGCCGATCGTTTTACCTTTACGTTTCAGCTCATTTACTCTATTCCGGATATCTGATATTTTATTTATTTGTTCCATTAAAAACTTTCATCTTCATTTGGGAATTTTCCATCGCGGATATCATCTGCATATTTTTTAATAGCTGTCTTGATCTCTGTCGACAGTTCTGCATAACGGCGGACGAATTTTGGAGTGAACTTTTCATACATACCCAGCATATCCTGAGTCACAAGAATCTGGCCATCGGTATCGGGACCTGCTCCAATGCCAATAGTAGGGATCTTGAGATCTTTTGTTATCTCTTTTGCAAGTGTGGCCGGTATTTTTTCAAGCACAATGGCAAATACACCTGCTTTTTCAAGATCAAGAGCATCTTGCCGCAATTTAAGGGCTTCATTATCTTTTTTACCCTGAGTTTTAAACCCTCCAAACTGATTAACACTTTGAGGCGTCATTCCCAAATGCCCCATCACGGGAATTCCTGCATCTACACAAGCTTTTACCTGTTCTATTATTCGATCGCCACCCTCCATTTTAATAGCCTCGGCTCCACCTTCTTTTAATAATCGACCTGCGTTCTGCAAGGCATCCTGTACACTCGTTTGATAACTCATGAAAGGCATATCCGCGACAAGAAGGGCGTTTTTTACAGCTCTGCGGACAGATCTGGTATGGTATACCATTTCATCCATGGTAACCGGAATAGTCGTTTCATGTCCGGCAAAGACCATACCGGCGCTATCGCCAACAAGAATGATATCAATATCACTATCATCAAGAAAGCCGGCAAAAAGTGTTTCATATGCCGTTAGTGCCGTAATCCTTACTCCGTTCTTTTTCATCGAAAGGATGGTTTTAATTGTTTTCTTCATTTTGTTTAATTCCCTCTGTGTGTGAGATGATGATACCCCCTCCCAGTACCCGGTCATTTTCGTAAAAAACGGCTGATTGCCCGGGTGTGACCGCCGTCACCGGATCTGAGAACAATAAATGATACATCCCTTTCCCTAAGGGCTCCATTCTTGCCACAACACCTTTGTTACGGTATCTTACTTTAACGAAAACATCTTTCAAAGTATCAAATTCGTCATCGCTTACCCAATTGATATCAGTAACGGTACACCCCATATCTTCCATATCAAGTAAATGTCCAATAACTACTGTGTTTGTATCGGGATGGATCTCCCGTACATACACGGGTTCTCCCATGGCAAGCCCCAAACCTTTTCGTTGACCAATGGTAAATTGATAATACCCTTCGTGCTGTCCAAGGATCTTCCCGTTTTTATCTATAAAATTTCCAATTTGGTGTTTTTCCAAACGATCGGGAAAATACTTTTTTAAAAATGCTTTATAATCATTATCGGGGATAAAACAAACATCCTGACTTTCTGCCTGCTCCGATTGCGGAAGCTTCAGTTCTTTTGCAATTTTTCTAATCTCATCCTTTGTCATATCACCCAGAGGGAATTCAGTCCGGGAAAGCTGTTCCCAGTTTAATCTCCAGAGAAAATAGGATTGATCTTTCGTTTGATCTTCACCTTTGAATAAATGATAATATTTGCCGATCTTTTTCACTTTAGCATAATGACCGGTTGCTACTTTGTCAATCCCGCGTTCATCTGCGATCTTCAGCAATGATTCCCACTTTAAATGGAGATTGCATTGCACGCACGGATTGGGAGTATTCCCTTCAAAATAGGCATCGGCAAAATAATTGACAACGCATTTATCAAATTGAGCTGTTTGATCAATGACAAGATGTTCTATTCCAAAACGATCGCAAACGCCTTTTGCCCGCTCAATAACACCGGATTGTTTACTTTTGTCTTGAATGTAGTGATCAGCAAGTTGCAATGTTACGCCGATCACTTCGTATCCTTGCTGTTGAAGCAAGTAAACGGCAACGGTACTGTCTAAACCACCGCTCATTCCCACCACAATTGTTGGTTTTTTCTTCATGGCAAAAGGTAATAAGAATTATTACATATGGTAAGGAAATTATTTAAGAACTGCTGACGTTGAGATTAACGAACACGCCTTTAGTTATTATTTATTAAGCTGTCCTTTTTTATTAAAAAATAATCCGGATACGCCTTCAAAAATAATCACCAGAGCCAAAATAAATATAATTCCATTTATGATATAAAGTAATGGACGTGCTTGATCGATAAAATTGATCTCATTTACAATAATTCCCCAAAATGTGATCACACACATTAACAAAGCCGGTATACCGGATACCAACCATTTCAACCCACCCTTTTTTTTGAGATACAGACTAATGATGATCAAAGCCAAGACTGACAGTGTTTGATTTATAATACTAAAAAGCGGCCATAATGCAAGTGCTCCATTTCCGTCCGCTCCTCCTGAAAACGCCAATATACCTGCTGAAATAATGGCAATAGTAGTTGCGACATATTTATTTTGACTCGGCTTAAATTTAATATCCCGGGATATTTCCTGAATAATATAGCGCTGTAAACGGGCAACGGTATCCAGTGATGTTCCGGCAAATGAAGCAACAAAGACACCCATAATGATGATGGTATATTCTTTTGATATCCCTATTGCCTCAATAATATTTCCCGCACCGATAACAAATGCTGAGATCTTTGACCCTAAGCCTGATGAGGCATTCCATGAGGCATAGTGGAAATTCCATGCTGCTATTCCATGAAGAATTTGACCATCTGCGTTTTGATAGGCAATTCCAATTCCTGCGGAGACAGCAATAATGACCAGAACAGAAAGAAAGCTTTCCGTTAACATAGATCCGTATCCAACGAACAATGCATCGCTTTCTTTGGCAATCTGCTTTGATGTCGTTCCGGATCCGATCAATGAATGAAATCCGGATATTGCACCGCAGGCAATCGTAATAAATAAAAATGGCAGGATGGGTGGCGCACCTTCGGGATGAAGTTGTATGGCAGGAGCAATAATATCCAGCCCACCCTTAAAGGTTGTAACAATAATACCTGAAATGATCAGCAGCATGGAAATAATGAGTTGCCAGGTATTTATATAATCACGTGGTTGCAGCAAAGTGGTAACCGGAAGTAAAGACACAATAAATACATAGATAAAAAGAATAATACTCCACACACCTGTTGCCGGAATGCCGGCGATTTCCGGCATGCTTATTGGGACATAATGACCAAGTATCATAGTAAAATACATAAACGCAACTGCTACGGCAGTAGATAATCGTAAATTCCCATTTCTTTTATATACTACATATCCCAAAATGATAGCAAATGGGATTTGACACCAAACAGCTAAAACCGACTCGGGAAACATGGCAAATATCAAGGCGATGATTAATCCGAAAACCGCTATTACGATCCACATCCCAAAAAATACGATTAGAAAAAATATAAATTTACACCGCTTATTGATGTACTTTTCGGTTATTTCAGCGATAGATTTTCCCTCGTTTCGCATCGATAATATGAGCGCTCCAAGATCATGTACCGCACCCATGAAAATACTGCCTAAAAACACCCAAATAAGTGCAGGAACCCATCCCCAGATTATCGCAATTGCCGGACCGACAATAGGTCCGGTTCCTGCTATTGAGGCAAAATGATGTCCAAAAATAATTGCCCGTTTTGTAGGCACAAAATCAACATCATCTCGAAATGCTTCTGAAGGCGCCATATGTTTATCATTTAACTTGAATATTTTGCTGCCGATAAACTTTCCATAAACCTTATACATGATGATGTAGCCAATAAATGTAAAAACAACGATAAGTAGTGACGACATATTTAGCCCTTCCAAATCTTTATATTATAAGCGTTAACCTTACATCAATATTTATTAATGCCGGCAAATAAATGTCATAAAGAATAATTTATTTAATTGTACGCAAAACATACTTTAAGTCGTGTTTAGCTATATGTAGTTTTTACGAATCCAATTTAATGTTTTTAATACTAGAGACCGCATGTTTTTTGCTTTTAGATTCAACATCTCTGTGCAAAGAATTACCATGACTGTCCATGGAGACAATAACAGGAAAATCTTTTACCTTTAGCACCCACATGGCTTCGGGGACACCGAAAGCATCCAGTTGATAAACGTTTTCAACCGATTTTACCGTATCGGCATAGATCACGGCTGCGCCGCCAACAGCAAAAAGATAGACGGCATGATGTTTTATCAGCGCTTCTGCAGTCCGCTCCCCCATACCACCTTTGCCGATAACACAACGAAGTCCATATTCTTGCATTATATCTGCAAGATAAGGTTCTTCACGGATAGAGGTCGTCGGTCCAGCTGCACGACACGTCCATGTATCGCCTTCTTTCAGCATGATAGGACCACAATGATAGATCGCTCCTTCATGCAAAACATCCCTGATCTCATCGGGTTTTTCATCTACCAGCCAGCGATGCGCCATATCACGTCCGGTAACAATGGTTCCTGATAGCAATACAGTATCACCGGCATGTAGCCGTTTAATATCGTCTTGAGACAGAGGTAATTGAAGGTGCTTTATATTCATACATCATCCAGGGGAAAATGCATTTCTTTTCGACGGCAAGCCCAACACATATAGGAGATCGAAACAAAATATGATGCAGGAAGTCGATGTGCTTTTCCGATCTTTACGCCCAAAACCGTTGTTTTTCCACCCAATCCCATGGGGCCAATCTGGAGCTTATTCAGTTTTTCATAAAGGCTTTGTTCGAGTTTATCTAAAAGTGGATCATTATTTCTATCATCAAGTTTACGAAATAATTGTTCTTTTGCGGTTTTCAAACCAATAGAACGATCCCCACCTATGCCTACTGCGATAATTCCGGGAGCACACCCTTTTCCCTGAGCCCTATGAACGGCATCGATCACACATGTAGCGATTCCCTTAAGATCACGCCCCGCAGAAAGTTTTTCACAGGGCAGACTGTACTGGGTTGAAACATTCTCGCTCCCTCCCCCTTTCAGCAAGCATTTTACCTGAATTTCGTTTTTATTCCATTCCGTAAAATGCAGATCAGGGATGCCAATACCAAGATTTGTACCGCTGTTTATAGCAAAAACGGAGTCAACGGCATTGGGTCGCAAATATCCTTTTTCCGTTGCCCAAACAAGGGCATCTTCAGTACATTTTTTTAGTCTTCTTGTTGATACTCCCAAGGGATGGGAAATATAAAAAGCAGGTAAACCCGTATCCTGACAAAGAGGTCGGCTTTTTTCTTTTGCAAGTCTGATATTTTGTGTGATGGTTTCAAGAACGGCATACGCTGTCGACTGCTCTTTTTCACAGGCAAGAGCATCAAGCAATCCTTGTTCAATATCTTCAGGAAGTTCACAACTTGCCTGCCGGATACATTCGGCGACTTGTTGTGTAAACGCGTTTTCATTAAAAGAATTCATCATTTTATCAGGGCTGAAATTGCTCCAATAGCTGATCTATCTTGGGCGTTCCATTTACAGTAGCCCTTGCTTTTTTTGTTACATGTTCTTTAACGATTTCAGTGTAAGTGGGTCGTACTTTTTTATAAATTACACCCAGAGCAAAATTTTCTTCGTTATTGGCAATATCAAAAGCCTTTAATTCATCTTCAAAATCATGGTCTTCATCTAAATAAATTACTTTATCGCGAATAATTTTAAATTGATCTTTTCCGCGAAATGTCACACAGGGTGATAAAATTTCAACAAATGAAAATCCGGGATGTTGAATTGCTTTTACGATCATTTCCTGTACATGCTTTGGATTTCCGGCAAAAGTACGGGCAACAAACGATGACTTATAAGCGATCAGCATGCGAACCGGATTAAAGGTCATTCCCATATTTCCGTAATAGGTCGTTTTTGTCCGTTCACCCAGAGGGGTCGTCGGAGATGCTTGTCCTTTGGTTAAACCGTAAATATTGTTATCCATTACAATATAGGTAATATCGATATTTTTTCGTGCTGCGTGTCCAATATGACCTGCGCCAATAGAAAATCCGTCACCATCGCCTCCAACAGCAATTACCGTTGACTCCGGGCTGGCCATCTTAACACCGGTCGCAAAGGGTAATACCCGACCATGAATACCGTTAAAGGTATATGCATTTATATATCCGGGAAGGCGGCTTGAACAGCCAATACCTGAACAAACAGCAGTATTTTCCGGTTGCAATTGTAATTCTTCAAATGCTTTATAGAGAGAAGCTAAAACTCCAAAATCGCCACAACCGGGACACCAAATAGGTTTTAAATTACTTTTATAATCTTTAACATTTAAGGCACAGCTCATTGTTTTGCCTCCATTTCTTTCCATTCTTTAATGATCTTATTCAAGATTTCTTCAACCATGAAAGGAGCCCCTCCTGCTTTTGTGAATGGAATAACCTTTACTCCATATTGGCTAAAACGAAGAAATCCGCGCAGGTATCGCCTAAACTGACCGACATAGGACATTTCTGCAATAATAATCCGGTCCTTATTTTCAATAAATTCTTTAAACGGTTCGATCAGAAAGGGGTAAACAATTTGCGGAATTATTGCACCGACTGACATACCCATCGCATTAGCTTTATGTACAGCTTCTTTAACTGCTCCCTTAGTGGATCCCCAGGCGATGATACCCAGTTTTGCATCTTTTGGGCCATAAAAACGTTCGAAACGGAATTCTTCTTTAATGTATTCAAACTTCTTCCAGCGCTTTTCGGTCATTTTTGCATGGTTAGTAGCATCGTTCTTAGGAAAACCTTTTTCATCATGTTCAATACCGGAGCCCAGATATTCCCCACCTTTAATTCCTAAACAGGATATAGGAGAAACACCTGTTTCTGTTACTTTAAAACGATGATAATCTTTCAGATCTTCTATGGAAGGTGTATCACGATGATAAATTTCCCGGAATCCTACTTCGGAACCTCCCATAGATTCAGGATTGATCGATTCTTTTCTGTGACCAATAAACTGATCAGATAATACAATGACCGGACATTGATATTTTTCTGCGATGTAAAATGCCAATACGGTAGAATCGAAACAGTCCTCTACATCACATGGGGCAATTACTACCCGTGGTGAATCACCATGTCCTCCCCAGATCGCCTGCATGAGATCTGCCTGCTCTGTTTTTGTTGGCAAACCGGTAGATGGTCCTCCGCGTTGGACATTGATAATTACAACAGGAAGTTCTGCCATCGAAGCAAGTCCAATACCTTCATTCATCAGGGAAATACCCGGTCCCGAGGTTGCCGTCATGGCTTTCTTGCCCGCAAAAGATGCACCTAAAATCGCATTGATGGATGCTAGTTCATCCTCCATCTGCATAGCTATACCATCCCGTTGAGGCAAATAACGTGAAATCCATTCCATGATCTCGGTAGAAGGCGTAATTGGATATCCGGCATAATAATCTAAACCGGCATATATCGCGCCCAGTGCAATTGCTTCGTTGCCTTGCATAACCAACCTGGGTTTGCGACGTTGATATTCAAATGTAAGCGGGTCGCTTTTTACTATATGCGTTTTAACATATTCTACCCCGGCAACCATAGCTTTTATATTGTTCTCGATAATTTCAGTAGTTTTATTTCTAAATTTTTTCTTAATGGATTTGTTCAATGCTTCTCTGGGCAGTGAAAATATTTCTGAAATTGCACCAAGCATTACAATATTTTTAGCCTGATGTGTTCCCGCATACTCTTCAGCAAGTTTAGTGAAAGGGATCTTATACCAAAATTCACGTTGAGATTCCGTTAAGGGTATCTCTTCATCCGGCATCGGATCGTTTGTGTCACTGACGATAATAACCTTTTCTTCCAACTGAAGCTCCGATTTAAATCGAAGAAAATTCTTCCAGCTGAGAACGACCAAAACATCAATACGATCTCCCTGTGACTGTACAGGCAGATCACTGACGCGTACACGAACAGAGCTTTCTCCGCCACGAATCTGTGGGCCAACACTTTTTAGCATAAAGACAAAGAGTCCTTCACTGGAAGCAGCATTGACGAGAATCTCCCCTGCGGAGATAACCCCATCGCCTCCGGATCCTGCAATCCCAATCACGATATTCTTGTTGTTTAACATCTTCCCTACTTTAGTTATTCGAATTTAAAAAATATTTCTTAGCATAAACACGAAAACGCTTATAAAGCGTTGTATTTTCATCCCCTAATTTCTTTAGCTACATTCACTTGAATCAATTAATTATGGTGTTAAATTAACCCTCTTCAAACAACCCTTAAACTTACTCTTATTCGTTCTTAAATGTCAACTACCATTTGCGTTTTTTTATCTATTATTTTTAGGTTTTCTCAACTTGGCATAATATTTTCTCAACATGAATAAAAAAGAAATAAAAACCGATATCATGCTGGTTGTTGCGGCTATACTTTGGGGACTGGGTTTCGTCGCCCAACGCGATGGGATGAATTATATAGGACCCTTTTTATATTCGGCAATTAGATTTGGAATTGGCGTTTTGTGTTTGCTTCCAGTTTATTTCTTGACAAGAAAACATGAACGAAAGATCAAGGTTAAAAAAAAGACTATCCTTATTGCAGGATTGATCGTGGGTGTTCTGCTTTTTCTGGCTGTAAGTGCTCAACAAATTGGACTACAAACAACAACTGCAGCAAAGGCCAGTTTTATTACCGCACTTTATATGATACTGGTACCCATCTTTGGCATATTTTTAAAACATAAAACAACAAAAGCCGTATGGTTCAGTATAGCTATTGCACTTGCCGGTGTATATTTCATGTCGATTACAAAAGAATTTACAATTGAACGTGGTGATCTCTTTGTTATTCTCTGTGCGTTTTTATGGGCTGTTCATTTTCTATTTATCGCACATTATTCTTCACGGGTTGGAGCTATAAGATTATCACTATTACAATTCTTGGTGTGCGCAGTATTAAGCTCGATCGTTGCCATATTCACTGAACCTATTCATTTGAGCGCTCTCTCTCCCGCTCTCCCTTCCATCTTATACGGCGGTATTGGTGCTGTTGGAATCGCCTATACTTTACACGTTGTTGCATTGAAAGATGCCAACCCGGCATATGCTTCACTGATCTTATCCACCGAAAGTGTCTTTGGTGCTTTGGGCGGATGGTTGATACTTCATGAGACCATGACTTCACGACAAATATTGGGAGGCGTCTTGATCCTGACTGCTGTGATTTTTGCACAGATCAAGATCCCCGAAAGGAAAATTAAAAATGAGAAAGCCATTTCTTGATGCTTTAAAAGAAAATAGAATTCTGGTTTCCGACGGTGCTTGGGGTACTTTTTTACAGACCGAGGGTTTGCAATCCGGAGAATGCCCCGAGGAATGGAATATATCTCATTTTAAGATCGTGGAAAAAATTGCAAAAAGCTATATCCAAGCCGGATCAGATATGGTTGAGACTAACACCTTTGGCGGTTCACGACATAAATTGAACATGTTTGGATTTGGTGAGAGAACATATGAACTGAACAAAGCAGGTGCGGAATTATCCAGAAATGCCGCCGGTGATGATCACTGGGTACTGGGTTCTATCGGACCATCAGGTACAATTTTAATGATGGGTGAAGTCAGCGAAGATGAATTGTACGAAGATTTTTTAATACAAGTACAAGGATTGTTTGATGGCGGTGTGGATGCTTTTTGTATTGAGACTTTTTCAGCTCTTGATGAAGCCGAATTGGCCATCAAGGCTGCCAAAACAACCGGGCTTCCTATCATCTGTACTTTTACATTTGAGAATGGTTTTTCTATGATGGGCGTAACACCGGAAGCCTATGCAGAAAAAATGCTTGAATTGGGTGTTGATGTACTGGGCACCAATTGCGGCAACGGACTTGATGGGATGGTCGATTATGTAAAAGCTATCAGAAGCATTGCTCCCGATCACCCTATTCTAATTCATGCCAATGCCGGATTACCTGTCCTTCAGGGAACTGAAACAGTTTATCCCGAGACTCCTGAACATATGTCAAGTTTTGTACCATCCATTTTGGAAGCCGGTGCCTGTATAGTGGGTGGATGCTGTGGAACTACGCCGGAACACATTAAAGCAATCAAATCAATTATTTCTTTATAAAATAGTAAGGGACGGTCGCGACCGTCCCCTACAAGCATGTAAATATTGACGAGTCACGAGTTACCAGTCACCAGTTACCCGTTACTTCTTCAGTGCTGCTTTCGTAAACATATATGTTGGTATGTCCACATCAAATTCGACACTTTCTATGATAAAAGATGTCCCTTGGCTTTTTTTATTCAACACATCCTGGTAATGCATTTCTTTGGGGAACCATCGGCCACCGGTTTGCATAACTTGACGGATCTCCATACGCTTAAGAAGTTTGCCACTCTTGGCATAGTATTCACCACGCAAAGGCAAATAGCGTTCTTTATCTATCCATAATTTTCGGGTGGGATAGGCAATATCAGCCCTTAACGCCGTTAATTCAATAAGCCAACATGACCGCTCAAAAACGACTTCTTCACCTACAGTTTTGGCTGTATAATCCTCATTGATTGTTTCATCAGACATCATATCTTCATAGGATAGATCAGAACCGTTGATGGATTGCCTCAGCATATGTCCTGAGATCGATATGGTGCGGTCCGCATCTGGATCATAAGTCCACAAATCATCACCGATCTTAAGCATTTTAATGCCTTCTTCGCGGGCAGGAGCAAGATATTCAGTGAATGAATAATCTTCACCTTTTGTATAAGAGCGGGTTTCTATAGTTCTTGAAGTACGATTGGTGCTAATGATCATTTTGGATGTCATTTTCTGGGTATCCGAAGCCATGATCTTGTCCATTTTTTTGATCAACTCTCTCCCATCGGGATAAGCTGCAAAAACGATCATGACTGAGCATAATAATAATGTGATTAATTTCTTTGCTTTCATATTACACTTCCAATTCTTTGAATAGTTGGGCTGTTTGACGTTTTTTGATCCCGCGGCTGGCCATCCAAGTCCCTAGGAAGGTTGCCAATAAACCGGGGATAAAACCGATATATAAAGTTTGGCCTGTGATCTTTGCACGAAAGACATTCGCAAACATAATCGAGGAGCTATCAAATGCATAACTGGCATCTATACCATATACCTGGAAGTACCAAGCTGCGCCCAATCCCAACAATGTTCCAATAAGCGAGCCCATAAAGCCAACAACGAGAGATTCAAGAAGCATTGAACGAATTAAATGTTTCTTTTCTTCACCGATAGCCAGTCGCAGACCAACTTCGGAATAGCGGCGAATACCATTAAGTAAACCGGCATTCCACAGAACAATGAACATCACAAGCATGAAGAGAAACAGCATACCATATATAGCAGAGTCCATGGTGACCATTAATGAACGCATGCCATTTTGATCCATAAAGTTCAGCATAATGGGTGAAAATTCATCATTTTCATCAGAGTATTTTGCATTGAAATCATCTCTCATGTCTTCAGCTTCATCCCGGTGGTCACCGTAATTCATATCTTTATAATAACCCAGAATTTCACCGGCACAATCATCCATATCCAAAGCTTGACGAACACCTTCAATATCAACGATCATTGAGCCTTTATCCATAGCTGAGATCCCGAATTCAACCAAGCCGCAAACGGTGAAATTATGTATAGTCATTGAACCGTACATGGTTGCACCGACCAAGGTTGCCTGATCGCCGATCTTCACACCGGCCTGTTCGGCAAATTGAGCGCTTAGTAGGATCTCGTTCGGTTTCTGGGGCATACGACCTTCAAGAACGGATGTATCGGCGAAATTAAAATTATCAAGCTCAATGCTTCCGGGTGTCAGTAGATCAATGCCCAGTCCGGAAATGGGTGCTTGTACTCTGGTTTCACCATTTTCATCGGGAATGTCAATTAAACCCCCAAAGCGAATTCTTGGCGTCCATATAATATCCGGATATTCATCCCTAAGATCATCCAACATAACATCCACATCCATGATCGCCAGATCATTTGAGACAACGGAAGATAATTCTTCATAAGCCCGGGTCATGACCTTAAAATGTCCACTATCCATCTTGGCGGTAACATTGATCACATCTTTGATCATACCCATCATGAAAGCCTGTAAAAAGACAACCAGGAAAATCCCGATCGCTACAATGATCACAGGGAAACGGCTGCGTGAAGGATCACGGAGAAGGCCTTTAACTAAAAATTTAAACATTTATATACTCCTTTCAGACGTATCTCTATCATATTCGGGAAACTTATTTCCCTTTTAATATTTGGACGACATTCATTTTTGTAATGCGCTTTGCTGCAAAAAAACTTACAAAACCAACGATCAACAAAACAGCTACTGACACCTGCCAAATAATACTCCATGAACATTCGGGGTAAAGAACCTGCATGATATTCATACCCAATCCCTCCATGCTACTGCCTAATTGAATGCCATTCTGTTGAAAATAAAGCAATAAGGGAATGCCAACAGCACTTCCTGCCAGCATGGAAACAATCCCGATCATGACGCCTTCTAAAGTAAATAAGCCAACAACATCTAACTGTTTCATCCCCACTGCAACCAAGGTTCCGATCTCCTTTTTCCGTTTAAAAATCGAAAGGATCTGTGTATCAAAGATCGCAAGAACGGCTAAGCCAAGAAAAATGACCATCATCATATAACCACCTGTCATTTCCTGAGCTTTCCAAGCCAATAGGTCTGAGAACATCACGTCATCGCCTTGATACTCCCAGTTCTTAATCTCACGATCCAACTCCTTTTCAACCACAACAATACTAGCTTGACCTTTCAAATCTGTCAATTCTTGCAGATATTCAAGATCCACCCAAATCTGACCGACATCTATGGACTGTAGAGGTAAATTCATGATAGAATCGATGGACGCTTCGATTGCATTATTAACACCATGTTGATCTCTGAATCTCAGCAAAACCTCATCGCCTTGTTTTAATCCGGTCTGGTCTGCTGTAATTCTTCCAATATAGGCAGACAAGGTCCCATTATTTTTATGTAGAGCCGGTGTTGGCACATGAAGTAAAGTTTGATCACGATCAATACCCTTTATCAGAATACCTCTCATACCATTTTCAGTATACATAGCGCCACTCCGGTACAAAATTGGGACTGCTTTTTTTTGTTTGATTTCATCTCGAAAGCTTTCAATACTTGCATGATTTTCATCAATCTTGAGTGGATTATCTTGATCATGATCTGTCAACCAATATTGACCACCGGCAACTTCAAATTCAACCATATTATGCTCAATTTGATGAAACATCCCTGAGTACAAACCCTGTACAAAAAGTATAAGAATGAAGACGAGTGTCAGAGCCGATATATTTAACCACGTTCGCAAACCTGCATGTAATATATTTTTAATTGCTAATCGTAATATCAATTTATTTTCCTTTCAGAACTTGAGTTGGATTCAGTTTCGATATACTGCGTGCAGGCAGATAGGAAACTATCATTATAATGGCGGCAACCATGAAAATGATCATGACATAGACTATGGAGAGAACCGAAATGTTCAGCCATGTCCTTTTTCCCGCCCCATCAAGATTCCTGAATGCTAATTTTAAGGTTAACATGGAAGCCCCTTATTTAACGCGTTCATCCTTGACGATCTTACCATCAACAAGTGAAATTTTACGCTTTAAATATTTCATAACTTTTTCATCGTGAGTTGCAAAGACAAAGGTTGTCTTTATTTCTTTATTGATGTTTTCCATCATTCCGAGAATATTGTATGAATTCTTGGAATCCAAATTAGCCGTAGGTTCATCCGCCAGGACAACCTCCGGACGTTTTACCATGGCACGGGCAACGGCAACACGCTGGGATTCACCACCGGATAGCATAGATGGACGTGAATCACGCTTATCAATCAGATCTACCCATTCCAAAGCATCCATGATCATTTTGTCTCGAGCTGCTTTATCGTAATCCAATAATAACAGTGGCAACTCTACATTTTCATAGACAGTATAAACCGGTAAAAGATTGTAAGTCTGAAAAATAAAACCGATATGTTTATTTCTCAACTTCGCTGCTGTTTTTGCTGTTAGCGTTCCGATATCATTCCCAAGTACATTTACTTTTCCTTCACTGGGGATATCAAGGGATCCGACAATATTAAGAATGGTGGTTTTACCCGAACCTGAGGGTCCTACAAGTCCGCAAAACTCTCCTTTCTCGATCTTGAGATCCACACCATCCAAGGCAGTAAATTCGCGTTCTCCCATAGGGAAGCGTTTTACTAACCCTTCAATACTAATGAGTGATTTACTCATGTTTCTTCTCCTTTTTTTCGAAGATATTGATTTATTTTTACTGTCATTTCGACCGGTATGACTCCGATTCTTCGGGGGAATAGAGTGGAGAAATCTCAAACTTCTCAAATTTATTCTTTGATCTGAGATCTCTCCGCTGCGTCCCGATCGGGACTTCGGTCGAGATGACACATTTGTTTATTTCAAAGATCCTTCACAGATTACCGGTTACGGATCACGTTAATTTTAAAATCGTAAATAGCCATCAACTGGATCATATTACCCATAGATCCTGTGGCATTTTGTCCCGGAAATAATGTCGCATTACTATCAAAATTCGTCAAAGCGCCTGACAAGCGAAGTGTCAGATTATCGAATTGCATTTGCCAGAACAAATAGCCATAGAACTTGCTGTTGTCTAAGTCCATAAGACCCATTAATCCGATAGAATCAAATATGCCTATAGGATATGACAACATAAGTCCGGCAAAATTCAATTCATTCGTTGTCCATGAACTTCCTGTCCCCAGATCCAGCTCTACGCGGACAATATTGGTCATATACTCAGCCATGATCATTAAACCATTGCCAATGCCTAAAGTATAGTCCATGCCCAGTGTCAATGATGCGATCTCAGTCAGGATGAAAGCATCTTGAGCAATGAAAGAGAAATCTGAACGTTCGTGGGTAAATGCAAATTCGAACCATGCACCGATAGCGCCATCCCATTTACCGTCAAAACCTGCCTGATGGCGGGCAATACTTAGATCATTCAAATCTATGCTAACACCCGGTCCGGCAAGATCAGAAATGCTGAGCGAATCCTGTGACCCGATTTTATAATTGTAGCTGATCCCCAGTTCTCCATTTAATATGGGTAATTCCATTCTTCCCCCATACTGACCGATCAATTTGGTATTATTGAGTTTGTAAGGCATATAAAAAGAAGTGGAATCGAATGTCTCTTGGATCGTCCATGCCCAGATATTTGCATTGGTACCGGGGATATAGAATCTGAATCGTTCAGCCCAGACGCCTGTGGTCAATCCGAGAGGATCTCGTGGGTCAATGGTATCGAACCATGAGATCGCCCGTAGCAATTGAGCTTTGCCAAAGGTTATCTTTTGCAGACCGGCACGTAACTCGAACTGGTTACCGGCAAGACGCACCCAAGCACGATATAGTCTTATTCCGGGTTTGAATTTGTTGACCGTATCATAACGTGTATAGGTATCTGCCGATAGCTCAAAATCGGCTATAAATCTTGATGTATCAGGTAAGAAGTTTCCATCTAGAACCGGAATGAATTGAGCACCCGAACTGAAATTTGAGAATACTGAACCATAAGCTGTCGCTGTTCCTTTCAATCTAAGTGACTGCAGACCTGTTTTCGCTGCAAACGCAATAGAGAACAACAGTAGTATGATCAGTATCTTTTTCATTTGGTATTCCCTAATATGCCATAAAGCATCAGATCTCGTATCTGCTTATTCATTTCATTCGGATCATCGAATAAATGATTAAATTTCCCTTCAATGATCATATCGGAAACAATATTCATCCAAAACATCAGAACGGGTATATCAACACTCTCGTTGATCTCTCCCTGATCTTTCCCGTGACTGTAAAAACTATAAACAAGTTCTTGTGATCTTTGCATGACAGATTTCATAAGTTCAAGGTATTGCCCACTTGTATAAAGCTCCTGAATAAACTCCGGACTCATTGTCTTCACAAAATCGGCTTTCCAATTTATCATTTTCATGATCTTGTCTTGAAAAGGAATATTTTCGTCAATAATTTCCTGTGATGATTTAATCACACCATCAAAAAAGTTTTTAAGGATCTCCTCAATAATCTCATTTTTATTACTGTAATAATAATAAAATGTCATTTTACTAAGACCCGCTTGTTCACAAATCTCTTGAACTTTCGTTGCCTTAAAACCTTTTTTCAGCACCAAATCCCAAGTGACCTTCTTTAATATCTCTTTTGCGTTCTTTCCCATCTAAACCTCCATAATCTTACGTTTTATGGTGTTTTTGTTATTTTTCGTAATAATATTACTTACTATTTTAAGGGCGAGCAAGAATAATCGTAAGTTTTTAAACGATTGAGTCAATGCGAAAAAAACCATTGACTCAATAGAAATTAAATCTATTGACTCAATAAAATAACACTTGTATTACTTGTTATACTTTTGCTATATTTCTTAAACAATTGAGAGGTATATGAAAAAAAGAAATAATTACATGAGCTCAGTCAATGTGGGCATTAAAGGACAGATCGTTATTCCAAAAGAAGTCCGAGATATGTTCGATATTAAACCTGGAGACGATCTTATACTTATGGCTGATGCTAAGCGAGGGATTGCTATCCAAAAAGCAAGTATCCTTAATGGGATTGCTGAGGCCATATTTGCAGGCAAAGGAAAAGATGTTTTGCCTAATGAAAATCCTGATGGCTTACATCATTTTGCCGACAAGATTAAAAAAGAACTTAAAGATAAAAGCTCGGAGTAAATATGATTGCGATCAAAACGATTGACTTGAGTAAATCCTACAAAGATATTTGTGCTGTTGATTCTTTAAATCTTGAAATCCAAGAAGGCGAATTATTTTCTCTCTTAGGTGTAAATGGTGCAGGGAAAACTACTACTATTAAATGCTTATCTTGTTTAAGCAAGGTAAACTCCGGAGACGCTTTAATTCTTGGGAAAAGTATCCTAAAGAATGCCATGGATGTAAAAGAGCTAATCTCTGTTTCACCCCAAGAAACTGCAATTGCTCCGAACCTGAGCGTTAGAGAAAATCTCGAATTCATTTGCGGCGTTAATGGATTTGATAAAAACAAAGCTCGCAATTATACGCAAAAAACTATTGATACTTTTGATATGAAAGAAATTAAGAATAAACAAGCCAAAAAGCTTTCAGGTGGTTGGCAAAGACGCTTAAGCATAGCCATGGCTCTTATAAACGAACCGAAAATATTGTTTCTAGATGAACCAACACTTGGCTTAGATGTAATTGCAAGACGCGAACTTTGGGGAATTATCAAGAACCTGAAAAAGAAAATGACAATCGTTTTAACAACCCATTATATGGAAGAAGCTGAGGCGCTATCAGACAGAATTGGAATCATGTCTAAAGGAAAACTTGTCGCACTTGGCACAGCAAAAGAACTAATTGCTAAAACAAAGTCAAAAAACTTTGAAAATGCTTTTATAAGTATCGCCTCTGAAGGAGGTAAAACAAAATGAAAATAGCAGCCTTATCACTGAGAAACTGGAAAGAGATTGTTAGGGATAAATTAAATATATCTTTTGGACTTGGCTTTCCTCTGGTGCTTATACTTTTGCTTTCATTTATTCAAAAGAATATTCCCGTCAGTATGTTCGAACTTTCACAAATGACGCCAGGGATTATTATTTTTGGATTTACTTTCTTATCGCTTTTTTCTGGAATGCTTATTGCAAAAGATCGCACATCATCATTATTTATGCGTCTCTTTACATCACCTTTAAAACCCAGTCATTTTGTTCTTTCTTACTACATTCCATTTCTACCCATTGCATTATTACAGGCAGTTTTTATTTATTTTGTTGCCCTTCTGCTTGGCCTTAACTTAAATATAAATATTCTTGGAAGCATTCTTGTTTCTTTACCTGCAGCGATTATGTTCATTTCATTGGGGGTTCTTTGCGGAACAATTTTCAATGATAAACAGGTCGGTGGTATTTGTGGTGCCTTCCTCACAAACTTCTCGGCTTGGCTTTCGGATACTTGGTTTGATATTGATCTGGTTGGCGGCGCTTTTGCGGGTGTAGCCAAAGCACTCCCCTTTTACCATGCTGTTGAAGCAGGCAGATTTGCCCTCGCCGGTGAATACTCAAAAATATTTCCTGACCTTTGGTGGGTAATGGGATACGCCATTGCTATCTCAGCTTTAGCAATCTGGATATTTGGTAAAAAAATGAATTATGATAAATAAACATTGATTCTCTTTTAAATCTTAAATCAAAACGTACGGGAGGCTCTTGAGCCTCCCAATTTCTTTCGGGCGACTCTAGAGTCGCCCCTACATTATCGTAAATATTCTTCCTTTTTCCTGATTTTTTCTTTTACCCTTTATCACAACTTCACTAAAGCTTCGGTGTGCATGCTTTTGCCTTTTGATAAATGATTATATTCTTTATCTTTCACCATGTCTAAAATACAATACGACATTATCATCATCGGCGCCGGAGCTGCCGGACTCATTGCGGCCGGGACGGCAGCAGAAGCGGGGGCTTCAGTCCTGGTTCTGGAATCAATGAAACGTGCCGGGCGAAAATTACTTATTACGGGTAAAGGCCGTTGTAATATCACGAACAATTCCGAAATTAATAACTACCTGAAACAAATTTTCCCGGTACCAAAATTCTGCCGACCTATGTTCTCCAGATTCTTTGTCCCGGAAACCTTGCAATTATTCCATCGTCTGAATGTACCGACTATTGAAGAGCGCGGACGACGGGTCTTTCCCGAATCTCAACATTCTATGGATGTGGTAGATGCTCTTGTAAAATGGGTGGAAGACCAAGGTGTAACTATCAAATATAATCGTCGTGTGAAACGAATTATAAAAGAAGACGGCAAGATCACCGGCGTCGTCTTGGATACAGGTGCTACATTTACATGCACATCTTATATTCTTGCAACAGGTGGCCGCTCCTACCCCGCGACCGGAAGTACGGGTGACGGTTTTAGAATGGCGCGCGAACTTGGACATCATATAAATACTACCAACCCTGCTTTGGTACCTCTTGAAACCGAAGGTGGACTGGCTGAATCTATGCAAGGACTCTCTCTGCGCAATGTGGAAGCTACTCTTTGGGCTGATAGTAAAATAGTTCGATCAATGTTCGGTGAAATGCTTTTTACTCATTATGGTTTGTCGGGACCTATCATTCTGGACTTGAGTCGCGATGCCGTCATTGCTAAGCGGGAAAATAAATTCGTAGAGATCACCATTGACAGTAAACCCGCTCTCGATGATGCAAAGCTTGATGCTCGTTTATTGAGGGAGTTGGATTTCCACGGACATTCAAAACTAAAAAGCATGTTGAAAAATCTCCTCCCGTTGAAAATGCTCTACCCTTTCTGCGATTATGTTCAATGTGATCCTGAAAAATTCTGTAATCAGGTTTCAGGTGTAGAACGTAAACGTATAATGGTGGGCTTAAGGGAAATGCGCTTTACTGTCACAGGGAATACCGGCTGGAATGATGCTATCATTACGTCCGGAGGTGTTGAACTGAAAGAGGTAAATCCCTCAACTATGGAAAGTAAGATTATCTCAGGATTATATTTTGCCGGTGAGGTGCTTGATCTTGATGCCGCAACCGGTGGTTATAATTTGCAAATCGCATGGTCATCGGGGTATGTTGCAGGAATATCCGCAGAGCAATTTTCAACAAACAAATAATTTATTACTCAATTCAATAAGAACAGACATCATTCTACTCCGTCGGCTGACGGATTCGCACGATAAGTGCTTGTTCCCAACCATTATTAAGACATTATCAGTCAAGGTTAATTGATTACTATATATTTTTTATTATAATCTATTTTCTTGTTTATTTGTAATTGATTTCTATATCTCAATCATGATTTTTGTCTCAAATCTCCACATGACAAACCGATGAAATAATGTTTTGTAATTTTACTTGGTCAATGGGTTTTACCAAGTAACCGTCCGCACCTGCATTCATGGTCTCGTCTTTTTCTTCTGACTGTGCATAAGCTGTTTGGACAATGATGGGGATATCAGGGTTTCCGGCCTTTATTTGTTTTATAGCTTCATTGCCGTTCATTATAGGCATTTTAATATCCATTAAAATGAGGTCATAATGATTTTTGCTTTCAAACATAACAGCTTCCTGACCATTTACCGCATGATCTATCCTCGAAACACAATTCTTCATTAATTCATAAAGATACATGTAATTGTAGGCATCATCTTCAGCGATCAAAACGACCATATCCTTCATTTTTAATCTTGAATCCAAATTCTCATGAATTGTTTTTGTATCTTCTTCTACTTTGACCAGTGGAATACTAAAGTTAAAACATGATCCTTTTCCTACCGTGGACCAAATTTCAATATCGCCTTTCATTAAATCTACTAATTCTTTTGCTATGCTCAAGCCAAGTCCTGTCCCCCCAATATTGGTGGTTAGAACATTTTCAGCTCTGTGAAAACGATCAAAGATCATCTTTTTTTCTTTATCGGGTATACCGATGCCGGTATCTTCAACATAAAAATGAATGCGGTTATTCTTTGTCTTACAACCTATTTTTACTTCACCCGATTCGGTATATTTTAAGGCATTGCTCGTTAATATTGTTAAGATCTCCCAAATTTTCTCATGATCACCCCTAATAGATTGTTTCCTACAATCAGTTGAAACCCATTTGTAAAAATGAATGCCTTCCTTAATGCCAGTCATTTGAAACGTGTCATAAAGATTTTGCATAAATAAATCTATTTCAATGATGTTTACATTAAGGGGTATTTCTTCGCTTTGTAAACGTGAGTATAAAAGTACATCATTGATCAAATGTAAAAGATATTCGGAACTTTTCGTTATGAGTTTTACATATTTAGATCGCTCCTGCTCATCCGTTTTTCTTAAAAGCAAATTAGAAAAACCCATAATGGCATTCATTGGCGTCCTGATCTCATGACTCATATTGGCAAGAAAAGCTGTTTTTAACCGATTGCTTTCTTCAGCCTGTTCTTTCGCCTCGATCAAATTCAGTTCCATCTCTTTTTTCTCTGTCATATCGCGAATGATAGCTGTTACTTCTTTGGGGGCACTTTCTATCATGCGGGCTTCAAAATGACACTTTCCTTTATCAGGTATATCTAAAGAATAATTATATATTTGCATTGAGTGGGTTTTTAGCGTTTTCTCCAAGTATTTTTTTGTTAATTTTTCAACCTTTGATGGTAATATTTTATATATGTTCTTGTTGATGAGATCATTATCTTGATAGTACAGCTCCGATCTATCTGACTTATAGTCAATAATTTTGCCATTACTTTCAAGAACGAACATAAGATCGGGAGATGCATTCAATAATGATTCGGCTTTCAGCTTCTGGTAGATTAGTTCCCTTTTTTCATCTTCCTGATCAGTGATATCACGAACAATTCCCATGATAAATTTCTGATTATCCATTTTTATCATACGAACCCGCCCCTCTCCTAAACGGATATCGCCTGAGCTATGCTGCCATTTGAAGTGCAAATTTTTATCCGACTTCGAACTTAAGATCGTGTTGAACATTTTTAGATATAAATTTAAATTCCCTTTTAAAACCGTAGGTATTTGGCTTATATGATTATCCTTGAATTCCTCCTGAGAGTATCCTGACATTAAACAAAAAGCCTTGTTAACATCGTGGATTTTGCCTTTCATATCTATAATAATGATGCCATCTGGGGAAAGATCAACCAAATGATGGTATTTATGCTCACTTTCCAGTTTCTGCAATTCAGATAGTTTACGTTGGTTTATGTCTGTAATATATCCTTCTACAGCAACTAGTTCTTCTGATTTTGACCTAATACATATTCCTCTTTCCCAAACCCATTTTGTACTTCCATTTTTTGTAATGATCCGGTATTCAACTTCAAAATGGTCTCGAGAATTCAAACTATCCGTAACAGCTTGGGAAACTTTGTCTCTATCTTCCTCAAGAATAATTTTTCCATAGGAAATAAGCTTGTTATTGATGAGTTCTTCAGGCAAATACCCAGTCGTCGTTTCACACCCCTCACTCATAAATTGCATCGTCCAGTTTTCATCATATTTACAACGATATGCAAAACCGGGCAAATTCGAAAAAAGACGGGGGATCATATCTTCATAATATGAATTATTCTCTTTAAAAAAGTTTTCAGATGAATTGTTTAAGTAAATTACATTTTTTTTATTCATGTTCCTCTCTCTCTTACCATTAGTAATTATATACTCACCAAACATGTTTTGATGCTTTTTCAGAAATGCGAATATTATTACGTAACTAATTAATTTACAATAATATTTTCACTAATCAAGTCTTTAAATAAACACCAAAATACTTATTTAAAGTCATCTCTTTTTCTTTGCATCACTTATCTTATCTTTCTAAATTGTATCAATGAAAATCTTGAAATTAATTTTATTCTTGTTACTTGGAAGTATTTTATTATCAGCCACCGAAACCGATACCTCTTATACCAATGGTCAATTTTTATGCTCGG
>CAYNBL010000022.1:0-25794 GCA_964395205.1 uncultured bacterium
AAATTTTACCGTACCGCCAACGCTTAATCGGTCAGTTAATCTTCTTGCATAGGACAGTCCTATTGCCAGATCACTTACCGAAAAGAATTCTCCCGTACCTTCGGGGTATTCCAATGTTGTTACTTCCATCTCACCAGAGTTTAGGTAAGTAACGTGAACACCCAAATAGTCCGATCGGCCAATCTTGGTTCCATAAGCAACATATCCATGCTGAATACCGGCGTATAACGAGGTATAGGTTCCATAGACAGATTGCCGGGAAACCTTTGCCAAGCCGGCAGGATTCCAATAAAGTGCGGTTAGGTCATTTACGCCAGCCACATAGGCACCGCCCAGTGCGGTCGCTTTTGCGCCCACTTCCAGTTTAAGGAATTGGGCGGCATTGGTTCCTACTTTAGAAATATCCTCGGGGATATCCACGACTTCGGCAAATCCGATTCCTACAAAGGACAATACCAATACTATAATTAATGAACGCTTCATCATATTCATCTGCGCTCTCCTTATCGAATAATGGCAAATTTGCCAATGTGTTTTTGGCCATTTGGAAGTTCAACGGCAAAGACATAAAGTCCCGGTGCCACTTCCTGGCGGTTAATCGTGGTTAAATCCCATGCTTCCGAATCATCATAGGCATTATCGTGTTCCATACTATTGATAAATTCGCCCGTCAATGTATATATCTTTATCGTACATTCCGTGGGAAGATTGGTGAACAGCAGTCTTTTTGTGTACTGACTCTGTTCCCATTGTGCCGACACCATATAGGGATTCGGAACAACTTTGATAGCGTCTAGATCATCTTCTGTCAGATTTACCTCTTCGCTAAAGTCAGCCGCGGTAAAAGTAAACTCATCGCCATCAACAAATGGTTTAAGCGTACGTAAATAAAGGGTGTCACCTGCCGTAAATGGATATCCGGTCGGTGAAACCAACATGGTATCCCATGTAAATTCAAACGCCCAGGTTCTGGCACTTCTATTTGCGGGACTACCGGGTATATTCGTTTCAAAAAATGATATGTCATCAAGATAGTTTAGCGTATCATCCCGGCTATTCCCGTCTTCCAACACCAAAATATCAACTTTCTCACCACCGGGTAATCGAATCGCTTTGAACGATACGGGTCGAGAAATTGCCAAACTGTTCCAATATGCCGTATCCAACATCTCGTCTTCGGCTCCAAAGATGATCGCATAATCGGAAGCAAAAGGATAGGTTAGATTCGACCATGGTTCAGTTTCAATGTATTTTTGACCTGAGGCCCATGAAACCGAATCAACGGCTGCTAGCTCAATGTTATTAAATACAACCTGCAGACCGTCAAAGATAGGTCGATAATTTGTGGTTACATTTGGATCAATATCATTATTGGCCAAATTGTTTACTAATGTATTGCCTGTTGTTAGATCAATAACAGAATATTTGGGATTTTTGGTATAGGGACCCGGGGTATATGTTGGAGCTGCTTTTGCCGGATTAGCCGAGATCGTGATCTTATAATCGTGATCGCTTACGTTTGATGGTTCGGCAATGCGGATCAAGGTCTCAGTATTGCCCACCGTGGTAACACTTGGAACAAGATCAATGTGAGCTTTAATATCAATAGGATAGCGGGAAGGCGTAATCCTAACAAATTGAGGTGAAAGCGGGGTGGTTCCTTTCGGATTTTCCAAACTTTCTAATGAGTAGGTTGACCATTGATCATCAACATTGGTCATTGACCAGGTTGTATCATATGTAATGATTTCATATGTCAGTCCGGAACTGGGATCCACAATCTCTTCACTGGATATTTCGATTGTATAACCGGGTTCTATACCGATATCATAGGCTGTAACAGAATATGTATATTCTTTGCCCACCTGAACATCTTCATCAACATATTCATGTTGTAAACCATTACCGGTACCCAGGTTGATCCAAGGAGCTACGGGATCGGGTCCGAATACATCGCGACCATAACGAGCCATATCTTGATCATAAGTAAGGTCATATTGAGCAAGCGGCTCAAAACCGACCTGAGTCTGATTTACGTCATAGATAGGATCTCCCCAATTCTGACCGCCATCGGTAGATTTATATAAACGATACCCTTCAAAATCAGGATAACCCGTTACGATATCTTCTGAACTCTCTGCAAGGTCGTCCCAAACAATGCGCACGGCCATATTTTCGGTTATAGGGTCCCATTCACTTACAGCGGAAACGATAGGTGCTTGAGGTGCGGAAAAGCCCTGATAACGAAGATCGTACATGATCTGTGCCATGTTTGCGTTGCGGTTCAAGTCTGGAATATTTTCGCCCATGATCACAGCAAAGGAGAACATGGCGGTATCACCAACAGCAAAATTAAATGGGCCGGCGGACATCATACAAACGCAATCCAAGCCATCCGGGTAAAGTGTTCTCAATCCTTCCATACTGTCATAATGAGGATTCAAGGCACCACTGTTGTTGGGATGGAAAAACCAAACATCTTCTCTGTCAGTTAAATTCGTCGTATCTCCAGCCATCAGTTGATACATTAATTCTTCTTTTTTGGGTGATTCAGGTTGAGTACCGTCACCAATAAATGGACCTCCTGACCCTTCTTTATCTACGACGCCTGGCCGGTTATACCAATCAAACCAATGCCAGTCGGTCAACCCAAGTTTATCACCCGGAGCAATATAGCTTGTTTCGGTAAGCCAAACCGTATCACTGGCTTGGGGTGTATCAAGCAATTTAACGGCTACAAATGCATCTACATCGTAGGTGCCACCGCACTCTTTTTGATCAAGATCATAAATATAGGCGTAATCATACGTGGCATTATAGCCCATCATATCACCATCATTCGTGTTACAGGGACGATATCCGCCAAAATAGTAGGCGGAGAACATATCTGCATCAAAATAGAATCCACAGTAAACGCCTTTATAATCAAATCCGGCGCCATCATTCAAACCATATTTATCGCTTTCATTGACAACTTTCATGGTCACAAACATGATATCTTCGGCATATGCTCGGCCGTAAGAGTGAACCGTTGCATATGCGCGAGATCCGGTAGGATATCCGTTAAATGATGAAACCTTTTCACGATCGGCATAAGCATCATCAAATTCCAAATAAATATCAACATCCGAAGTAAAACGACCATCAACCTGTTGTCCAAATGTTGGAGAAGAAGGGTCGGTATCAACAGCAAACCAACCCGGCCAAAAGCGTTCCATTTCTCCATCGATATTTTCTCTTTCTGGCCATGATTCGGGTGCTATAGAGGTCGCCAACAGCGGCCATGTGTCTTCTTCAGTCGTCCATGTTGGTGATGCATAATCGCCGGCAGTAATATCTCCTGAGAATGTTGTTCCTTTTGAACCTACAACAACATCCCAATCCGTACTGGTCTGGTTGCCGGTCCTATCAAGCCATGATTCGGATACTGTTGAACCCCAGTAAATAGTATCTGCGGGAATTTTGGGATGCGGGCGCATTGCCCATGGATAGGAATTCCCGTCTTTATCTTTTCCGGGTACACCGATCATAAAAGACACATTTGCCAAGTACTGGTAATCGCCCCATGCACCTGCAACATCATCTTGCCAATGATCAATAAAATTACCGTAATTCAGGATGGCAGTTTTAAATTTACCCTGGTCTGCATAGCTTTTTGCTCGTTCATAGATCGGGTTTGCCGTCGTTTTGGCAAACTGCGTTCCGTATTTTACCTCAAGCGGGATCGCAAGAAGTAAAACAGGTAAAAGTAAACATCCCAGTCGTTGTATAAATTTCATAAATTAACTCCTTAAAACTCCACTTCAACAAATAAGTCAAGGCTTCGTTGTTCATCATAATACCAGGGACGATCATAGTAGGTTGAACTTCTTATTCCCTCGAGAATATAACCTTCATCTTTTCCGCCGGGATTGTCTGGTGTACCGGTTCGGGGATAAACATACAAAGGATTCTCTCTATTGAACAGGTTGGTACATACCAAGCCTAATACAAGCCGGCTGGAGCCTTTGATATCAATATATTTTCTGAATGCCAGATTGGCCGTATAGTATGCAGGCATACGTTCACTGTTCTGGGGACCTAATTGATCATTACTCAATATCGGAGTATAAGGAGCACCCGAAATTGCGACCAAAGTTAAATTCGTCATAGTGTTCTGGAAAAGATTATATGAACCCATTGGAATACCATAACCTTTTGGGATCCGGAAGGTCAATTGCGTGCTAAAGTCGTGCGTGCGGTCATAATCCTGAAGCACTTCATTCTTCGGCATGGTAATAGGATTTTCCCCATTACGATAACCCTCCCAGGGGTCGGAACGGTTACCCTTGGCTACAGAATAAGTATATTGAATATTTCCCGTAAAGAAACGACCACGGCGTTTTTCAAAGATCATATCTACGCCTCGTGCAGATCCGTAATCATAGTTTACAAATGTTGTATATGTCACAGATCCGGAGCGGACTTGTTCTGTTGAGTTCATGTTACTATAGTCCTTAGACCAACCAACAAGCCCCAAGACATAATTTTGTGCTACCTCGGTATTTAAACCGAACTCATAACTTGTTACTTTTTGAGCACTTACATTTGGATTTCCCATCAGAGGAACTGCAGAAGTAAAGAACAGATCAAGGTCATCGCGTTCATCAACATTATTATAAATATCGCGATAGGTCGGGTTCTGATAATATATTCCATAACCAAAAGTGAAGGTCGCTTTATCGGTGATCACATGTGAAAATCCCAAACGGGGACTCCAGAGAAATTCCCAGGTCGTCGGTTCAAGATCAGAGTTGGGATCACGAGGATTGGCCCACATAGAGTCATTTGCATTGGCGGCATCAAAACGCAATCCGGCGTTGATGACCATCCAGGGATATTCGATCTTATCTTGAAGATAACCGGCGAATTCTTGGGGAATTCGGTTGTAATTTTCAGTGTAGGGCGTTGACAGCCAAGGCAATTGAACTTCATCAAAAATGATATCATGCGTTTTGTAATCAACACCTGTTTTTATTTGATTGTGTCGCCCGACCTGTGAAGTCAGATCCAAGCGGAATTCCTGGGTTTGAGTACGTGTATAATGGAAATAACGGTCAGCACCACTATAATAATATTCAAAAGCATAGTTTTCAAGATTGGGACTGTTTTGATATTTAATGGTCATATCTTCATCGATGAAAGGATAAAGAATATAGGGCTGATTGTATTGATCGGGAGTTAGCCATTCATTCATTTCATCGCCTACGTTCCAAATGGTATCTGATCCCGATAGAACATATTCAAGCGGAATATTATGACCATCGCCGTCATCCATATAGGGTGCTTTTGTACTGTCATAGAAATTTGCAAGGTAGCGTTGTTCGACCCAATCCGGGTAACCATCCCCATCTGAATCATTATTCCGGACACCCATGGTCATTTCCTGAGTAAAATTGGAGTAATTAAAAGTATAGTAAGTTTTATCATTCAGCTGATGACGCCATTCAAGCGCATAACGTTTGGATATTTTTTCCACTTCATTCTTACCAAGATCATAAAAGATATAAGTCGGGTCAAAAGCTTTATAGTTTGAATTAACATACCAATGAGAAAGATTCAGGCGGATCTTCGGTGAAACCAGGAAGGTCAATTTTGAAAAGATATCAAAAGTATTGTCAAAACCAAAAGAACGCCATCCTGCGATGGTATCAAGAGGATTAATATGATTATCTTCGTTATAATCGCTTAAGGGATTATCCAGATCAAAGGCATAATCATCAAATTTATAAACGGCATAAGCACTGTTCGTTTGATCAAAACTTGTCCACCAGCGAATCTTGTCTGTAAATAAAGGGCCGCCAAAACCACCTGCGATCTTGGAAAAATTTCTCAACTGATCTTGCTCGGAAGAAATCGAACCAAGATCACTGCGTTCATATCGCAACATTCCGGTAAGCTTACTGGGGCCGGTTCTGGTAACTGTGTTGATCATACCGGACATGGCATCACCATATTCCGAATTAAAAAAACCGGTCTGGAAGTCAACCTGAGCAACAGCGAACTGATTCAGTCGGGTACCTTTGCCCTTACCGCCATATAGCGGATTTTCGATATACATACCGTCGATCATAAAACCGGTTTCATTGGCTCTTCCGCCTCGAACGTGGATCTGTTCGATACCGCGTTCTTCAAATCCGGGGATACCCAGATCTGCGGTTTTGATCTCAATAATACCTGATTGCAAGGTATAAACTTCTGTCATATCACGAACAGGAAGATTTACAATTTGTTCTGTTTCCATGACAATCTTTCGGCCGATCACGTCTTTTTCAACGGATGGCCGATCTGCAATCACTTCGACAACCTCACCCTGGACGGCCTCGACTTCCATGCGAACATTAATGATCGTTGATTGGTCGCGCATAACCTTAACGCTACGCTGAATAACCTTTTTAAAGCCGATCATGGTGTATGTTACAGAATATTCACCGATCGGAAGGTTGATGATATTGTAATAGCCTGTCTGGTCCGTAAAAGTCCCTATGCGGGTATCTTCAACCATGATATTGACACCCGTGAGCGGGTCATTATTCCCCGCTTTCACAACGGTACCGCGGATAGATCCCACAATATCGCCATAAGCCATGCCAAAAAATAGCAGACAAACCACAAAAAGGATATAACCTTTCTTCATACAATCCCCTTTAGTGACAGGTGACCCTTCTTCGCTTAAGCTTCGAAGGGCAACCTGCATGTTTGTAAACAATTTATTTTAATAATACTGATTTACGAGTGATCGTTATGTTTTCTCCAGTCAGTGAATAAAAATAAATACCGGAGGACATACTTGAACCGTCCAGTTCAATTTCGTAATGTCCGGCACCTTTAAAATCACTGAAAAGGGTCTTCACTTTACGGCCTAAAGTATTAAATATGTCTAAGCTGTATTCACCGCCCTGGTGAATGTCAAAAGTGATCGTGGTCAGCGGATTAAACGGGTTGGGATAGTTTTGTTCCAATTCAAATACAGCAGGAACATCAACAATATTTTCAACGCCGGTCAGATCATAATTTACATCCATAAAGTAAACAAGGTTCTTGTAGTCTTCAGGTACTGCATCTAAAGTATCCTCATCTACAGTATGGGTAGTATAGTCAGGAACCTGATAGATCAAATAAACATGATCATCCGTCGCATCGGGATCAGCATGTGCACAGATTTCATCAAAACCCGGTGTGTTTGTTACGTTTATCTCTGTCTGCCAGGTTTCGCCGGCATCTAAAGAACGTCGGACAAAAATATCATAGCTGCGTTTGTAAAGCAATGTGTCACCCGGTGATTCGGGATCTTCTTCTTTAAAAATATCGCCTTTAGGATAAACGGCATAAATAATATTCGGGTCATCCTTGGATGTTGCCATTGCCGGGAAGAAACTCTGCCAAGCACGATCACTATGACCATAACTGAAACGCCAGGTGTTCTGCATGCTTGTTACAAAGGATACATCCCATGTAGCTGATTCTGATGCGGGATCGGCACAATAAAGATGATAAAAACCGCAACCTTCATGAACGGTCGGCATAATGTAACCCGATTGTTCAGATTCGGGGATAACAAGACACATAAAGTGGACACCACCATTGGCATCAACAACCATGTCATTATCATAGCCCATGAACAGTCCCGGGTAATTTAAAGTATCAAGAATTGCATCTTCAGAACCTGTAAGCTCATCAATGTCAACGATCACCGTATCTGTTCCGTAAACAACTTCAAATTGTTGTGATGGAATATAAATGTCGAAAATATTATCGTCAAAGTAATGATCTTCCACATAATAATAAGGGACATCCGCATCAAAGGATGTGGAGCTCCATGTAGCGCCGTAATCGGTGGTTTTACGTAATTTAAACGTGTGGTAAGCGTTGTTATCAACAAGGCTGTCGATTCCAGAGCGCCAATATGCAACATTTGCGACATAGCCAATACCATTATCGGCAATTGCGATCATTGCATCTGATGTTGTTGAACCACTTGTAGAACCTTCTTCAAAGTAAATTAAGGCATCTAAGATCTTTTCAGCCGGAGCAAAAGTAACGGAGCCACTACTGATCCCGGTTGAACGGTAAAGGTAAATATTATGTGAACTAACCTCATTTGCATCGAATTCACGCCAGGTTGTGTAAGTAATATTGATATGGCCATCACCGTTTGTTTCTTCCGAATAGCTGGGGCATCCCATCCACATACCTTCGGGATTACTGGTATTGCCAATGAGCTGAGGGTTGGTCAGATAGCCACCTCCCCAACCAAGCATATCTACAACAAACAGCGGGTCGGCATCTGAAGCAATTCCTGAATTATCGCCGGTATATTCTGTCCAACAGACAAAAGGATAATCTCCTGCACCAATGGCGGAAGGATAACGTGCTGTCAACTCACCGGGAGAAGTAGCGTTTAAACTACTTTGGCTTGTCCATGTTGCGCCGTTGTCTATGCTGTAAGACATTCCAACAGCACCCGAGGATTCTTCAATACCAATCCACTGGCGATAAGCCATAACAAAAGTATTTCCTGCATGTGAAATAGGATTAGTAACGCCGGAAACAAGACCAAAGCCATTTTTACTTGAATCAATTAAAACAGCCGCAAACGCCGGATCATATGCTGATGCGGATTTCGCGGTCGTCTTAGATAACTGTTCGCTATAGATCTCTCGACCGGTTTCTTTTATGGCGCGCTCAACTTTGTCTTTGTAGTTAATTGGCAAATTTGCCGTTTGAACTGCAAAAACTGAGCTAAGTAACAACACCGCCACAAGTGTTGCGATAACAATGCGTTTCATAACAACCTCCAAATTGTTTTAATCAACGTATAAACTAGATGTTTCTTTTTCAGTTTTCAATACAATGGTCGACTCGGTATTTTTTACGTTGTCGATCAAATTCATATTATCCAATAATTTTTCAAGATCTTCTGTACCTGAAGTGCGGACTTTTGCCATAATAGAGCCTTTGCCGGCAATATAGTGAATCTCTTGAATTTTATCAAATCCCGCAAGTACTTTTCCGGTATCCCGCATTTTTGTTAGATCATAAAGGGATATTAATACAATAGCAAGTAGATTAAGCCCGAGCACAGCCGGCTCTAATCTTGCCTCATAAGCTTTAACGATACCTGCTTTTTCAAGTTTTTTAACACGCTCATAGATTGCCGAAGCGGTCATTCCCATGTGTCGTGCAATTTCTGCATTAGATGTTCTTGCATTGTCCTGCAAGATCTTCAAAATAATCCTGTCTTTTTGGTCTAACATATTGTTTTTCTCCAGCTAAAATTAAAATTACATGATAAATTGCAGGTCAACAAGAAAAAAAACGAAATATTTTTGAAAAACGTAAATATTTTTAAGGGGTTTAGTGATAATTTTTCGCCAAGGTATTCTAACACCTAAAGAGCTAAGCACTATATCTTGCGTATCACTATCTTAAACACTACGATATCTGTATTCAAATACCGTGTTTTATGTTTTGTGGCTAACTATTTATAAAAACGCATTTAATCGCGCCGCGATGTCGAAGTGTCTAGGATTTAGGGGTTTCCCAATATAATAAAGTATCACAAGGGGGCAGTTCAGTCTGTGCAAAATAGGATATTTTTTAATTAAAGACGGCCTATCTTTTTCAGCGCTTTGAATTTAAGCTGGTACATTTTAAGATAATTAATAAACGTATCTTGTTTATTAAAACGTTCAGCATACTGTTTAAATATTTCCTCTCCGGTCATTTTATATAGGGCATTTAATTGAGTTACATGTAAGCGCTGATACGCTATGGTTGCCGGATCTATTTCGGGATACCACTCGGCATGGCATAAATTATATTTAGACCAAAAATTAATATCATATTCAGGTAATATCTTTGTTAGCGTTTTTATTCCTTCGTTAAAAATATATTTTGCCGGCTCGTGATCGGGAAACACACGAACAAAATCATATATACCGCAAAGAGCAAAAATCATTCCATTTAATACGAGTATCGGCACATTGGAGGTATACTCTTCATAAAAAGGACCCCAATCTGTAAACGCCGTCACACCGCCATCTTTAAAAGGGATCTTAAATGGAATTAATGCTTTTTCGGCAATCTCCCTATATCGATCATGTTGGGTCAACTGGTAAGCCCGCAATAAAACGGATATGCCCCGACTTTGTGAAAATGCCGATTGCCAGGGACCGGGATTTTTATATTGTGGCAGCGAGACGTCTGTCATCCACCTAACTCCCCTTTGGGGATCTTCAACAAAATTGTTTTCGTCGACAAACCAGTCTGCAAAATTTAAAAACCGTCGTTTGTCTTTATCGTCTTTCGTATCCAGATATGTATGAAAAACAGCTAGCCCCAACTGCCCAATTGATATCGGGAAATAAACATATTCTTTGTCTGTTACATCGATATATGTTTTATTGATCGGTATTCCCTTTTCATCAAATTTATTGATGAGCGCTTGATCAGCGCCCGAGGAAACTCTTTCTTCTGAAAAAACAAAATAGTATAAACCGAGTTCTTGGGAGTGCATGTCATCCGCAAGTGCATATCTTTGCTTGGGCGTTGAGATATCTTTTCTAAATTTATTGAACATAAATATATATTTTTTTAGATTCATTCCACTCCTTCAAATACATCCACCAACAAGCCTGTAAGATGTTTTCTTGTATATCTCTTTAAAGTTTCAGGATGTGCACTATTTAATTTTTGTTCTCTCCATAATTGATATGTCTTTTCAAGAAGTTGCTTTATTTCTGTTTCGCTTTGACAGATTTGTCCGCTATTATTTTCCTGAAGTATTCGCTGAACTTCTCCATTTTTTGGTCCGGCTCCTACAATATAATTTCCCGAAGCCATATACTCAAAAAGTTTGCCAGGGATGTGACCTTCATAATTATCCACCTTTTCCATAAACAGTAATAAGGTGGAAGCGGTCTCCATTAACAAAATTGCTTCGGCATGAGAAATGTATCCTTTAATATCTAAATTGACGTGCCCTTCAAGAATTTCATGTATTTGCTGACTGTATTTTTCCGGCATCTTTCCTGCGATGGTCAAGGTAATATCTTTGGGGGTTAATTTTTGTTCTTCAACAAATGCTTTCAAGCCACTAAAGAACTCAGGGTAAAAACGATTTTCATTAAGCCCGCCCACATAAGCCATTAAAAAACTTTCCCGGCCGGAGGCAGACCTTCTTATAGACTTAATATCCTTGGGATCGTAGCCATTGGAAATAATATGTAATTTATTTTTATCGACATCAATAAGTTTGCCAAAATGCTCGCTTACCGTTGTAATACGATTTGCTTTGCCTAGGGTCTTTCGTTCCATTCTTGCGTCAAGCTTGTTTGTTATCCTGGAACGATTATTCTTATAATAATGTATCTTGGACCAGGGATCCCTTAAATCGGCCACCCAGGGAATATGGGCTGTTTTAGACAAATATTTGGCAATTGTATGTACAGTGGGCGGGGGCGATGACGAAAAAATAATATCGGGGTTTTCTTGTTCAATGATTTCTTTCCCAAGTTTAATCGCGGGTTTTCTCCATCCCACTTTTGCATCCGGGATCACAAAATTTAATCTTACCCACTTTGCAATACGTTTTTTTAAGGGAAGGTCCTTTTGAGAAAGTATCCCTACGGGAACCGGCTGATGATTTGCGTCCCCGGAAAAACGGCGGTATAAAGAAAACGGACCCTTCGCTTCTGAGCGAAATACTTTGATTTTTGGGGAAACTTCATTAATTAATGTTTCATCCAAAGCAGGATATTCACCGTTTTTTATAGTTAGAATAATAGGCTCCCAGCCATATTCGGGAAGGTATTTTGCAAATTTCAAAATACGCTGGACACCGGGACCTCCGGCCGGCGGCCAATAATATGTGATAATTAATACTTTTTTCATTGGGTAGAATCTTTCAGTTTAGCATAAAGATCAACCAAAGGTTTAACCGTTACATTCCAATTATATTTTTTTTCAATAGCTTCTTTAGCATTTATAGAAAATTCTTTTCGTAATTTATTATCTCTAAAAAGTTTTACCACCTGCTCAGCAAGATGTTTTGCATTTTTATTTTCAAAAACCAAGCCACAATTACAATCATTGACTACCCTTACGATGGAGTTACAATTTGAAACGATGACTGGCTTACCGAATGCCATAGAAATAAATAGTTTATTTGGACTTGAATTATCTGTTTGTTCAGACTTTATATGCGGAATAATTGATATGTCAACATGTTTCATATAATCTTCTAATTCGTTCTCTGGGCGCCACCCCTCAAAACTAATATGGTTTTTTAACCCCTTGGCAGCTGATTGTTTTTTATAATCCTGAAGCGCTATGCCAGAACCAATAATAATAACATGGATTTCGGGTATATCAATTTTGATATATTCAACTGCCTCTATTAGTACATTAATACCTCTTGCGTTATCAGTTTTTCCAAAATAAAATAGATTGAATTTTCCGTATTGATTATTCGCAATATCAGGGTTGTTTCTTTGCTTTGATAACATATGATTAATATTGGGAGTATTGGGCACAATATGAAATTGTGCATTCTTTGCAAAAGCAGACATCCGATCTTTCATTTCTTTTTCAACACAGATAATATTATTGATATTATTTAACCATTCCTTTTCTTTACGATACCATTTCTTTTTACTAATTAAAAGCTTCCCCATTAAGGTGTTTGAAAACCGCTGAACCCGAATTAATTCAGGGTAGTTTTCATGCATGTCAGCAACAATATCTATCTTTGATTCCTTTGCTAAGCGTATACCTTCTCCACAAAGCGGCAAATCGTGCACGTGCAATATCTCTATCTTATATTCTCTTATGAATCTTCTTATCCATTTTCTCCATATCCAACTATAAATAGGAATGGTAATTATAAAAGCAAAAAGTTTTTTATTAACCATATTAGGCAAATAATTTCGGATAATGTGTATTCCCTGAAATTGTTCATTTTTAATATTTTTTTTATATTTAAGACAAAGTATAAATATTTCATGCCCTGCGTTTATTAGCGAAAGTGCTTCTTTTTCAACCCGGGAATCGGGTGGAAAATCACTAGTAAGTATCATTCCAATTCGCATCGATTTAACCTTATTAATTATGCCTTGACCAATTCAGCCAGACCTTGTTCTAAAGAAATTTTCGGCTCCCATTTAAGTAATTTGCGAATCTTAGCAATATCCGCAACTGTATCCAACACCTCGTTAATGCGCTCTTTTCCGCTAAAATTTAATTCCATTTTTATTGGTGATGCTTTTAACATCATCTCTGCAACATCTTTGGCTGAATGGCTGATGCCTGTCCCGATATTAAAAATTTCATAATTACTTGCCTTGTAATCAATTGCTTTTTGATATACCTTGAGAATATCTTTAATATGAATATAATCGCGTTTTGGAATCGGATTTTCCAAAACAATGTCTTGTTTTTGTTTTAGTTTTTGCAATATGTGGGGTATCAGGAAATGAGGTGCCTGACCTTCGCCATAAACATTAAATAACCGAAAGATCATAATTGGCACTTTAAAGTCTTTATTATAACTTTCACATAAGCTTTCGCCAATAATTTTAGACTGACAATAGGGATTGTGAGAGGAGATCGGGTGTTTTTCATCAATTGGCAAATACTGCGGCTTCCCATAAACATAGGAACTGTTAAAGATCATCTTGGCTTTGTTGATTCGGCAAAGCTCCAGCATGTTGAGAGTTCCGTTAATATTAACCCTAAACATTTCTCTTGGCGTCTTAAACGATTGAGGAACATAGGTGATCGCAGCCAAATGGATTAAAACATCAAAATCCTTCAGGTCTTTCACGCTATCCCATTCCGCCACATCATACCCTGTAGCAAGATCGACAGAATGTATATCATGTCCGTTTGTTTTTAATGTTTGAACTAATTTTTTTCCAATGAAGCCATGGCTTCCGGTAACGATGATTTTCATAATATATTCTTTATAATTTTATCAACGTCTTCACATGCTTTTGCGTAGTCGTCCGGACGGCCGATATCCAGCCAATAGCCATGATGTTTGATCACTTTTGCCGGTGATTGATCAGATATCATATCTAACATCAAATGATCAAAACCATACTTTTTATTGAGTGGTATATACTTTAGGATCTTCTTGTTTGCAGCATAAATGCCCATGCTAACATCAAATTTCGTGATCGGCTTTTCCCTAAATCCCGTGATGATGTTTGAATCGGAAACCTCTAATATGCCATAATCATTCTTTTCCTCACGAACATGGGAAGACACGGTGAATAAATTATTGCTTTTAATATGCTCTTCGATAAAAGCAGAGTAATTCAGATCGGTCAGAATATCACCATTCATTACAAGAAAATTTTCGGGTAGATCTTGAATCAAACTTAGCGGTCCCATGGTAGACAGTGGTTGTTCTTCCAGAGAATAATCTATCTTTACCCCCCACTTTGAGCCATCTCCAAAAAAGGCTTTTATAATATCGGCAAGGTGATTGATCGTAATAGTTATATGATCAAAATTGTGTTTGACCAATTGTTTGATAATAATCTCTAAAATTGGTGTTTCTCCAATAGGAACCAGTGGCTTTGGCAAGGCAACCGTATAAGGTTTCAGTCGCATGCCCTTACCACCAGCAAGTATAATCGCTCGTTTAGACATTGTAAATACCTGCTTTATATTTTTTAAGGTTATCTGTAGTTTTAAACCATTCAATGGTCTTTTCAATTCCCTGTTCGAATGTATAACACTGTTTCCATGCGGTCAGGGATTTAATTTTTTTATTGGAACCACATAGTCGATTTACTTCACTTTTTTCGGGACGCTTTCTCTTCTGGTCAAAAATTATTTTGGCTTTGGGGTTAATATAATTGATGAGCGTTTCGGCTAATTTTCCAATGGAAACTTCCTCTTGTGTTGCAATATTTATTTCCTCACCAATGGTATTGGGGGATTCAGCTATCTTAATAAACCCGCTTACTGTATCTTTTACATAAACAAAGTCGCGCGTTGGTGTTAGATCGCCCAGCTTGATTTCGGTATATCCGCTTAATAATTGTGTGATGATCGTAGGTATTATAGCTCTTGCTGATTGCCTTGGGCCAAATGTATTAAAGGGACGAACAATGGTAAGCGGAAGTTCAAATGAACGGTAAAACGACTCTGCCAATCTATCGGCACCAATTTTTGTCGCAGAGTATGGGGATTGCCCCTGATAAGGGTGTTTTTCATCTATGGGAACATACCGAGCTGTTCCATAGACCTCTGAGGTTGATGTAACCAGCACTCGTTCAGTTTTTAATTGTTTGGCAGCTTGAAGAATATTTAGCGTACCTTTAATATTTGTTTCCACATAAGAATCGGGTGAATGATAACTAAATGGTATAGCAATCAGCGCCGCTAAATGATACGCGGTGTCTATTCCCGTCATTGCTTCGCGTACACCATTGGGATCTCGAATGTCTCCGGCAAACACGTCTACATTTTTTAATATTTCAAATGGCAGTGTATCTAGCCACCCCCATTGGTTAAAAGAATTATAGTGTACAAAAGCTCTTACATTTTCTCCTTGTTCGACAAGAGCTTCAACTAAATGGCTTCCTATGAAACCACCTGCTCCAGTGACCAAAATTTTCTTCATGGCTTATTTCCTTTTTAAAACTCTATTGTTTATCATTTTTTTTCTTGCCATATAAATCAATCCATTTATTGACATTGACTTCCCAAGAAGAAATTTGATAAATACGCTCCTGGTTCAATTTCATTCTTTTTTTTATCGTATCAATATTATTAATCGTATCCATTAATAACTTGGGGATATTATCCATGTATTCAAACTCAAAATATTCTACATTGTTGTTTTTAAGTTCGTCATATTTCAACCATTTCCCATTAAAAACAATTGCACCGGAATATAAAAATTCTTGTACCGTTGCAGAAAAGGCATCTGTCACTTGGGCGTGAATAAAGATATCTGCAGCTCGTCTTAATCGTGCCGTATCTTCAGAACTCATAAAATCATAAAAGAAAATAATATCACAAACAAGATCTTTAGATGTGACCTGCAGTTGATTTTCATAATCGGCATCTTTTTTGCCATAGGTCATGGGGAAAACAATACATATTTTTTCAAGATATTTTTTATCCATACCGGCAATCTGTTTTAGTGTTTCTAGCTGACGGTGGCTTTTATTGCGATTATGTCCAATAACAATAATATATTTGTCTTTGGGAATATTGATGCTGTCTTTACATTTATCAATATCTTCCGTTTTCTGATTTATGGCAATTGTATTTAATATGTCTGACCCAAATTTTGCTTTGGCGATTTTTTCTATAAAAGCATCTTTAAAAATATGGTTAAATTTTTCAATTAGATCATTATTATTAAATGTAATTATATCTGCAAGAGCAAGATATCGTTTCAAGGACCTGATTTCTTTGGTGCTTTTTCTTAAAAAATCACCCCCCCAATAAGTAAGCATAATATGATCAGAATGTTTTCTAAGGACGGGAATTAAAATCGTATTCAGTCTGTTTATATAGTGAACGTGGACTATGTGAAATCTACTGATTATCTTAATCAATTTCTTGATCCTAATAATATCTTCAAGTACACGAATTTTAGGAATATGTTTAATGATTGGTATACTTCTCGTTCGTGTGATAATATCTATACCATTATGTTGATAATAATCAATAAATTCCTGATCATGAACCATATCGGTAAAAATGCTGATTTTATAACTTTGTGCCAGTAACACATGTTGAATATAATTTTTTACATAAACTGAATTCCCGTTACCAATAAGCAGTACTTGTTTATTTTTAATCATACTGACAGACATATTCTTTGTCCTTTGTGAGATATATTATCTCTAAAATGGTATCAATTGTCTAAAATTTATTTTTTTAGCTTGTTCATCCAGTTTTTTGGATTACGCCATTTTTGCCAACTTTGTTTTATGCGCAGTAACTCAATCTCCTCATAAAATCCAAACAACCTTAAAATAAACGGGAATGCTCCAATCATGATAAGCTTGATGGGAATGCGGATCTCCAGAGGAATTGATCCGAGTTGCATTGCAATAATTGAAAATATTGTTCCCATACTAAATAAAAGAATTATTTTTCCAATCTCATATTTATAATCTCCAAAACGCTTATTTAGGATCAAATAGGTTATTACGATCGCAAATTGCGCTATTGCCGTTGCTAACGCTGCTCCAATACCACCCCAAATCGGGATAAGTAAGATATTCAACCCAATATTCAAAAGTCCGGCAGATATAGCAGTTATGGACATGATCTTTGACTTTTTGTATTTTTGAAGCGGAAAGACCAATATCTGCACTAAGCCGGAAAAGGATATAGATAAAATGAGCAGTGGTAGTATGTTGATGGAGCCATAGTAATCAGGATTTTTAGCTAATAGAACAATAATCTCTTTTGAAAAAATGATAATTACCATACCGGCCATAACCAACAAATAAGAGAAATACGTGGTTGTTTTTGAGAAAAACCTGTAATTCTTTTCATTGAACATCTGTTTGCAGTAACCGTAGAAGTATGCCTGTACAAATGATCTCACCACAATTAATTTGATTATATTTGATATCCTATATGCCAAAGAGTAATTACCCACCATATCTAAATTGGTCATGCCTTTTAACAACCACCTGTCGCTGATGGCAAAAATTAGCCCCATGGATCCTGATAATGCTAAGGGCAAAGAATAACCAAGCATGCTTTTTATAATGCCAAATTCCAGCTTAAATTCACAGTTTTTTATAAATGTGGGAAAAAGAATAATTAAGATAATGCTTTGGCCAATCAATCTTGAAATAAAAACCGAGTCCATTCCCCATTCAAGTTTAACGATAAAGAAAACGGTTGACCCAAGTACAAACACTAATTTTAAGACATTAAATATAAGATTTTGGACTGCTTTTTGCTGAAGTCTCAGCAGGATGAGAACTCTGCTTAACATAACATTGGTTATCACGCTGCCTAAGAACAACAGGATCGTCTTATTCGTAATAACAACACCAAATATTTCAAAAGAATATTTTCCCAAAAGAATATAGCACACTACAGCTAATATCAAGGTCGTGACCAAAGAGAAAGCAAAGACGCTAAAAAACAAACTCTTCTGCTTTCCCTCTGATTCTTTGTCCCAATACCAGCGTGTAAATCCCTCAATAATACCAAATGAAGAAAAAGTGATCAGTAGATCAGAGATGGTATCCAAAAGAGCAATTAACCCATAAACCGCTAAAGAAAAAGAAGATGTATATAAGGGTAATAAAACAAAGCCCACCAGTTTATTGGCGGCATTGCCGATGCTATAAATAAAGGAATCTCTTACCGTCTTTTTAACTTGATTTAACATCTGACCTTATGTTCGTTTTTTAAATATCTTGTCTCGATTTGTCAAAAACAATGATCCGCCGATCAAAACAAGCATGATAATATTACCTATCCAAACAATGCTTATACCCGCATAATAAGAATTTGGGTGAAATTCCATATCCAGAGTGTATTCCCCTGCCGGGATAACGGCACCCCGTAATGCATAATTTGTTTGGATGATCGGTATTTCAGTATCATCTTTCATTAATTTCCAACCATTGGGATAGTACATTTCTGAAAACACAACAAATCGCGACGATGGAATATTGACAGAGAAACTAAGATGGTTTGGTGTGTTTTCTTTTAAAGCGATATAACCCTCAACAGCAAAAGTAGTAGCCGGTTTTGTTTCACCATCAAGCAAGAGGGCTTCTTTAGCCGGGTTAAACTCCTGTGAGTTCATGTATCTTAAGATATCCGCGTTATTTGGGAATGTTTTAATATGTTCTGCTAACCATACCTTTGGTAAAGCTGCTTTATTTTCATAAAGAATCTCTTTTCTGCTTTCATCACCTGCAATGGCTTGTAAGAAGGGTTCCTGCAATCGGCCGGGAGCAATGATATATCGTCCACCCAGCATATTTACCACATTCCAGTTAAGGCCATTTGAGGTATAAAGGCAGTGTTCCCGCAAGTCCTGTATGGTTTGTAATTTGATCGCGGAATATCCGCTGATCGTAGGATAAAAATAACTATAGTAATTGCTATCTTGACCCAACGCCAGAGCTCTTGCGTCCCTTGTTTGAGATGATAGATAGCGTGTAATGTCTGTTTGCCTGAAATCGCGCCTTTCAAGACTTTCTGGATTTCCAAGCGTCATGTTTTTATATGCCCAATTACTGACACTAAACAGCTCCACGGAAATTAAAAGCCCTAACAACACATATACAAATACGGTCTTAAGTTTTTTAAATGAAAGCGCTATCAACACACCACCCGAGGCAAGTACCAGAACAAGGGCTTTCAGGGTGTCGGCTTGTAAGAATTCTTTTCTAACACCCTTGATCAGTGTCATAGACTGTGCACCATATCGTGCAGCCTCTCCGGCTTTTTCGTAAGCAAAGCCACCGCTAAACAACAAAATGATCAACAGTAACCCTGCAGTGGCACCAAATATTCCTGTGATCAATTTCCAATTTGCCTTTTTGGCTTCTTCGACTGCCGCCCTAATACCATATCCGACTAAAATGATCAGAGCAAGAAAGATCACATTCATGATCATCGAAGGAACCCTGAATTTTGAAAAATAGGGTATGATATTAAAGAACAGCTTGTAAAGGGGCATAAAATGACGGCCAAGGCCAAGTAAAAGAGCGAAACCCGAAAAGATGCTAAGTCCGCGGACAAAACCATCTTTTTTCCAATAAACCCACACTCCAAAAACGGCAAAAATAAATATCAAAACACCAATAAAATCATAACTTTGAGTAAACGGCATTTCACCCCAATAGCCCGGGATCACCCGACCTTTAAGTTGGGGATATTTACTGCCTTGATATGTCTCTTGTGAAAGTCCACCCGCAAAACGTGGGATCACAAAGCCAACAATACCTTTAGCATCAAGGGACCATCGAGTCGCGTATTCCAAGCCGACACCTTTGGTATCTGAATTATCGGCTTTTTCAACATTCATTTGAACAGCATTTCCGCCACGTGTTGAGTAGGGCGTATATTCTTGCAAGCTGATAAAGGGCTGGCTTGAAACAGCCACCGTCAAAACAATGGCAACCGCGATTTTCGCGGCTAAATTACTAAAGGCTTTCCATTCTTTATTAATCAGCAAGCGAATAACCGGAACCAAAAATAAGAACAGAAGAAGTAAAATACTGTAAAAGGTTACCTGTACGTGTTGAGTCCGCACGATCCATGAAAAGGCAGCGGTAAACAATCCCACGGCAAGCCAAGAGCGCTTATCGACAAGGTAATTAAAACTTAATATCACCCAGGGCAAAACCATAAAAGCCCTGAGCTTCGCAAAATGACCCACATGTAATAAGGCTATCCAGTGAGGTAAAAGCATGTATGCTATCGCTGAAATCAATGCGATATACCATGGGATCTTTTTATAACGCAGTAAAAAAAAGATTCCCAAAGCGCCAACAAGATAATACCAAAAATATGAGTATATAATTTTCCCCAACTCACCTATGAAATTATCCACATGAAGAATATTAGGGGATATACGTGGATATACTGGCATCCCGGCAAAAACATTAGGATTCCATAACACTTTTTCGTTGTGTTCTTCCTGATATTCTATATAGAGATTTTTACTTCCCTTTGATGCTGAAATATCCACGCCCGTGGGTCTTTGTCCATTAAATATCATGGGGGAAAAGAAATATAATAAAGGAACAAGAAAAACCAATACGATAACAAGGGGTTTAACCCATTTCCTTGTTTGTTTTAGCTCAGACATATTCGCTCCTGCCTATTTATAATAATTTTTTACGAACCCGGTCTTTTCACGACCACCAAAGATCACCCGGCGGATCAAAGCACCACCAAATCCCAAGCCGTAGCCCAGTATCTGTATGGGCACCACAAAGGGGATATAAAAGAACACTCTAATGTCCTTATATTTAAATATCCCGTGGATTGCCATCAGCAATAGGGCTCCAACACCAACTACAAGAACTGGCCATAATACAGATGGCCAAATGGCGAGACATATTAAAAATGTAAATATCGAGGAAGTTCCCAGGAAAGGAAAAAAGTGAATGGGTTCTAACATACCATTGTCAATCTTATACAAATTAATACGGGCAACACCCCAATTGTAAACCTGCTTAAAAAATCGCCACAATGATGTGCGTCGCTTATGGAAAATCACAGCATCGATAACTTTGATTGTTTTCCCCTGTGAGCGAATTCTGTGTGTAAATTCAATATCTTGACCATGGCGTAAAGTTCCGAAGCCGCCAATTTTTTTCACTACATCCGCGTGAACTCCCATATTAAAGGAACGCGGATAATATTTTGATATTTTCTTTTTCGACGAACCCCTGATACCACCCGTTGTGATAAAGGATGTCATGGAATAATCAATGGCTTTTTGCATGGGTGAAAAATCAGATCGAACTTTATCGGGTCCACCAAATCCGGCAACCGGTTCAGTGATGGTCTTATCATAGGCTTTCAACCAATTTTCATCAGCAATACAATCGCTGTCTACAAAAACATAGTATTCGGCTTTCGCGAACTCCATCCCTGTATTTCGAGCCGGACCGGGGCCTTTGTGGTCTTGTTTGTAAAAAGAAAGATTCAAGCTTCCTTTTTTGATCAATTCATTAATAAAATCTTCCGTTGCATCGGTAGAACCGTCATCAACAATAATAACCTCAAAAGCATCTTTGCTTAGTGTTTGTTTTTCAAGAGAAAACAGTAATTCCCTGATCTCATCAAGGCGATTATAGGTCGGAACGATTACCGAAAAACGGTAGGGAAAATTTGTCATTGTTGTGACTTCTTTTTAGATTGATAAACCAGCATTTCACCAATAAGACCGATAGAAAATAACTGTACTCCAAGAACGATTAACAAGACACCCAAAATCAACATGGCCATGTGAGACTGAAATGAATGCCCGAAAGCATATTTATAAACAAGAACAATGATCTCGACAACACCACCCGCGGTTGCGGATAAAAGTCCCAAAAAACCAAAAAAGTGCATGGGGCGCATGGTAAACCGGCTTAAAAAGAAGATGGTCATAAAATCAAAGAAGCCCTTAAATGTTCGACTAAAACCATATTTACTGACACCACTTGTTCGTGGATGGTGTGTTACAACGATCTCGGTTGTCTTAAAGCCTTCAACTTTAGCCAAAACAGGTATCCAGCGGTGCATTTCTCCGTATAGTTTAACTGTTTTAACAACTTCATTGCGATATCCCTTGAGTCCGCAATTAAAATCATGGATCTTGATCCCCGACATCACACGGGCGGCCCAATTGAATAATTTTGACGGCCAGCGTTTTGTGATCGGATCATGGCGTTTTTTCTTCCAACCGGATACAATATCCCAACCTTCTTCAAGTTTGGCTATTAATGCGGGGATCTCTTTTGGCTCATCCTGAAGATCTGCATCCATGGTGATCACATAAGATCCCTTTGCCATATCAAAACCGGCTTGTAGTCCAGCGGCTTTGCCTTTATTCCTGTGAAAGTGAATATGCGAAATATTACTGTGTTCTTTTGTCAGAGCATCACAATATTCCGTGGTGGCGTCGGTGGAACCATCATTAATAAAAATGATCTCACCTTCATATTTTTCTTTTAAAAAAACATCAAGGACCTGGCGAGCCAGTTCTTTAATTGTTCCTTCTTCATTATAGGCTGGAACGATGATGGATACATCCATTATTTTAATTCCTCCAATGCATTGATGGCATCGATGTTATTTGGGTCGATCTTTAGCGAACCCCGGAAAGCTTCTCGTGCTTCTTCTTTCTTGTTCAGTAAAAAAAGAATGTGCCCTTGATGAGCATACACATCGGCACTTACATCCGGATACTTAAAAGCTTTCTTGATCCATTTTAATGCTTGATTATATTTATTTTGCCGGTACAAGATCCATGCTTTTGTATCGCAGTACGCGGCGCTTTTTTCTGTTTTTAAGGCTTTGTTTACCATATCCATTGCTCTGTCCAAATCCATATCCAGACAGGCTAATGCGTAAGCATAATTATTTAATACACTTATATTTTCGGGCAAAACATCCAATAACTCTCTATATGTTTGATCCGCTTTCTCAGCCTCGTTTACTTCCACATAAATATTTGCAAGGTCTTCTCGGGCTACCAAATTCATTGAATCTTCAGCGACTACTTGCAGCAACAGTTTTTCGGCTTTTTCGTATTCGCCCCATTGTATACTGATCATTGCCTTCATGTGTAACCAGCGTACGCCGGGGCCTCTTTTTTCGATCGCACGATCGGCAATGGTTTCCGCTTCTTCAAGATAGCCGTTTTCCCAAAACCACAGTCCGTAGTATAAATACAGGTCAACCCCGGCATCGGGGAATTTATCGGCCCGGTTAAAATAGAACCATACTTTGTCAATATCGTCGCGAGCCATAGCGGAAATTCCCTGAAAGTAGGATATCCGGATATTTTCCTCCCAGCGATCTTTAATGCGATCCAGCATTTTATCTCCGGCTTCAAAGTTTTTAAGTCGGAATTGATAGTCAATATAAACAAAATAGGGTGATAAAGAATCGGGTTCCCGGCTTAACCAAAATTCCAGTGCGTTAAGCATGCCTTCAATATTGTTACTTTCAAAAAGTGCGCGCACCCAAAACTCATAGAGTTCATTATTTGGGGGAACGTTTCTTGCAACTTTTTCAAGATAAGGCGCTGCGTCTGGAATTCGATCGTCCTCAAGCATGATCTCAGCAGCGTAAATATATGACCAGGGATAATTGGGCTTTAATTGAATCAGTTTATCTAAAATATTTAAGGCATCTTCGTGTCGACCGATACCACGATAACACTCTGCCAGACGCTGCAGATATTCTGAGTTGTCCGGATTGTCTTCCAATTTATTTTGGATTATGGGAATTGCTTCTTCATAACGCAGTTCATTCATATAAAGATCTAATACATTGTATTGCGCTATTTCGTCATTTGGATCCAATTTTAGCGATTTTTCAAAATAGTTTGTTGCCTGTTTATGTTTACCCAACAAGCGATAACTCTCGCCTATTGCATTTAAGATCGTTGTGGTTGTATCGTATTCCAGGGCCTTGCGATATTCCAAATTTGCATATGAGTAGTTCCCGCTTGATCGGTATATTTCACCATACATAAAATGAGTTATCCCGGATGTGGGATAATGTTCGAGCTTTTTTTTCTCGGGACTGTCCGTTACCAACTCCTGCGAACCGCAGGAAAGCAACAATAACAGTGCAAATAATCCAAATATGGTTGATTTCATATGCATCTTCTTATAATAAGGAATTATTGAGAGTAATTCATTAAAAAAGGTCATGAAAATTGTTTGAGCCTAGAAATGAAAAAGTTAAGGGTTACCCGTTGTGTGAAACGCAAATTCAAGCCAAAAATTATCAATAATATCCGGAGATAATGTCATCTCGACTAAGTCCGCCGGCTGGCGGAAGCACGGAGAGATCTCAAATTAATTTAAATATTGTTCTTTTCTTTAATCTCTGTAAAATAATTTGAGATTTCTCTCCTACGCACTAACAAATCAGTGCTTCGGAGGGCAAGCTCCACTTGGCCTGACGGGCGAAGTCCCGACCATTCGGGACGAAGACTGTTCGAAATGACATCAAAAAAGTTATTGCCGACATGCAACTCCCATTTTCTGATCTGTTTCACACAACGGGTTCTGGGTTGTAAAATTCTTGTTTCCCTTAAAAGCATAGAATAAAAGCATAATTTTGCCTTTTATAATTTATATCCTGAATCTTCTATGGTTTATACAAGCACATCCCGTAAATCCCGTTATCCTGTCAAAAAAACATGTCAATAACAAAAACACCCCGATAAATCGAGGTGTTTGAAACTTGAAAAAGGTTTATTTCTTAACCGAGATAATCCTTTTTGTTGCATCCGCAAATACCAACGACTTTTTGTTTATATTTTACATTGCCGTCTGTATTTTTTACGTTTGCATAATGTTTAACATAAGAGATCTGCTGTCCGCATACAGAACAGGTTGTTCCTGTCTTTTCACGGTGGGCGATCTTTGCTCCGAATGTTTGAGGTTTGGCCATTTTTGCTCCTTCGTCCTTTTAATTGCGGCGAAATATAAGGAATTATTGTTCAATTCCAAATTATTTATTCGTTTACCATCATGATCTGGTTGTTGTAATTCGGTGTTTCTACCTTATTTGTGTCCGGAAGATTGCCTTCATTGGTCGTACTGACCAGGATTGGTCGCACGTTTGCAGCGGCTGCTGCAGGCATTGTCATGGACTTATTGGGTTCCACACTACGAATCTCTGCAGAGGGAATGGAACCCGGAGAATTTGGTATGACCACCGAAGTATAAACGAATATCGACGTCGCAACAAGAAGCATCACGGCTGCTATCACCGAAATCGGCCGTGAATAATCCTGGAACATCCGAATAAAACGGCTTTCTTTTTGCTCTTTTGTCTGGTTGATGCGGTCCATAAGCCTGGACTCAAAATCGGGGCGCGTTTTACGACACGGCAATGAACCGAGTTCGTTTAAAATGCTTTTCAAATCGGCAAGCTTTTCTCTGCATCTTGGGCATACACCGATATGTTCATTTGCTTCTTGTCGTAATTTAACGTTCAGGTTTGCATCGATATAATCAGAAATGATTCTATCAAAACTATAACAATCCATCTATACGC
>CAYNBL010000023.1:0-25644 GCA_964395205.1 uncultured bacterium
CTCAAAACAATTTCAACGTTCATCCCAAACGAGCCAGGGAATTCTTTATCGAGCATCGTTATACAAAATCACCTGTCATTGAAGTACTCGACGGTCAGTTAATAACAAAGCGTATAGACTGGGAAATAAAAACGGAAAATCATAATCTTATTTCCGACACGGAAAATGATATCCTTAAGATCGCCGTCATTAATCGTTATGCGAACAGAAATCCAGAGCTTGCCTTTGTTAAAAATTTCGGATTAAAAAAAGGCGCTATTGCCTCTTCGGTTGCCCATGATTCGCACAATATTGTCGTTGTGGGTGTTTCCGAAACAGATATAAGTACAGCGGTAAATTTGATCATCGCAAATAAAGGTGGTATCTCAGTTGTCAGCGAGAGAGATCATATCTCGGAGATCCTGACTTTGCCCGTCGCCGGACTGATGAGTGATAAGCGCTTTGATACAGTGGCTGGGCAATACTCGAAACTGGATGCGCTCGCCAAAGAACTTGGCTCTGAGCTTAGCGCTCCTTTTATGACACTTTCATTTATGGCACTTCTTGTGATACCCGAGATCAAGCTGAGTGATAAAGGTTTGTTTGACGGAGTGGCGTTTCAATTTATATAAATTTGGGTCGTCATCACGAATTTATTTCGGGATCTCTTTGTCCTCACGGTTTTCTGTAATATTCAGGGGGTTGATCCAGCTTAATACATTCCTCTAAATTCATTCGAGTTTCACGATCATACCATTCACGTGAAATATAACATAGATATTTTTTTTGTTTTAATCAAATTCCACTTCCATTCTCGGTGCTAATTTTTAAGTTGTTTTTCCCTGGTTATCGCATCAATCATGAGAGGATGCTTTTCGTAATACATCAAGTCAGTTATATTATATTTTTTATAAAATAAAGAGCCGTGTCCTGTTTGATGTTCAAATATTCTTTTTTTTAAGATCATTCGTTACTCCAATATAAAGTACGGTTCTCATTTTATTACTTAGAATATAAACATATTTCATTTTCATATCGAAAATTAATTCTTCTTTGGATACATGTATACCAAAATTTCTTACAGGTGATCCGCATCACACATACAGAGAGATCCTGAAATAAATTCAGGATGACGGAATACTTTTGCCTTTGTACTTTTACCTTTAAACTTGTATTTTCCCACATGTCAGAAAAAACATTATTTACTTCCGCTACCAACCTTCCGCCTCTCGCAGCACGAATGCGTCCCGGACAACTGGCTCAATTTGCCGGACAAGAACATCTTATCGGAGAAGGTAAATTCGTCCATAATATGATCGCTTCACATGCACTTTTTTCACTGGTGTTGTGGGGCCCTCCCGGAACGGGTAAAACCACACTTGCACGCATTATTGCGAAATCCGGCGATGCTGTATTTTATGAATTGAGTGCCGTATCCGCTTCAGTAAAAGATGTGCGAGAGATCATTCGCAAATCCGCTTCGCACCAACAAATGGGCAAGAAGACCTTACTATTTATCGACGAGATCCATCGTTTCAATAAAAGCCAGCAAGATGCGCTTTTACACGCTGTTGAGAACGGTGATATTGTCATGATCGGTGCCACTACGGAAAATCCCTCTTTCGAGGTTATTTCACCGCTCTTGTCCCGCTGCCGTATTTTAAAACTCCAATCACTGGAACCTGCCGACCTGATCGCTTTGGTTAACAGGGCTATGAAGGAAGATATTGTCCTATCCAAATACAAGATAAAATTACCCGAAGATGTTCTGACTTTTCTCATAATGTCTTCCGGCGGTGATGCCCGCAAGATGTACAATACGCTCGACATTACCGTCCAGCTTGTTAGGGGCAATGATCCGGGCAATATAAAATTCACTATCACAAAAGAAAATATTCAAACCGCCCTGCAAGAACGGGCATTGCTGTATGACAAAGATGGCGATTATCATTACGATACCATCTCTGCCTTTATTAAATCTGTCCGAGGATCTGATCCCGATGCCGCCGTCTATTGGATGACCGTCATGCTGGAAGGCGGAGAAGATCCGCTTTTCATAGCAAGGCGTTTACTTATTTTAGCTTCAGAGGATATTGGAAATGCTGATCCACAGGGACTGGTTATAGCAAACGCAGGATTTGAGGCGGTTAAATCTATCGGCCTTCCTGAAGGCGCGATCGTTCTGGCACAAGTCACCACGTTTCTGGCATCTTCACCCAAGAGCAATGCTTCATATATGGCCCTCAACAGGGCAAAGGCGTCGATCCGCGATACCGGATTTCAGTCGGTGCCCTTGCACCTGCGCAATGCACCGACCAATATGATGAAGCAGTTTCAATATGGCTTGGGGTATATTTATCCCCATGATAAAGAAGGCGGTTTTTCAGGTCAGGACTATATGCCGGAACAACGACCTGATGGTGTTCTTTATGAGCCAAAGCAACTCGGATACGAAAAATTTATATACGAGCGCTTGATCAAATTCTGGCCAGACCGCTATAAAGTATAATTGAAAAAGTTTATATACTAAATATTGAGGAGTATTTATGCTGCAAATTGATAAAGTGCGGAACGACTTTCCCATATTAAGAACGATGGTTTACGGCAAGCCATTGGTGTATCTCGATAATGCCGCAACCACCCATAAGCCGCAACGTGTTATTGACAGGGTTTGTAATTATTACTCCCATGAAAATAGTAATATTCATCGTGGCGAACATTATTTATGCGAAATTGCTAGCGCGGCCTATGAGGATGCTCGTGAAAAAGTAAAAACGTTCATCAATGCGAAAGAAGCTAAAGAAGTCATTTTTACCGCCGGGACGACCGCGTCGATCAATTTACTTGCCCATTCTCTGGGTAAATCCATTCGTGAAAAAGATGAAATCATCATCTCTCATATGGAACATCATTCCAATATTATACCTTGGCAAGTCCTGTGTAACGAAAGAAATGCCAACCTTAAAATTCTTGAAATACAAGAAGATGAAGAAGCTACCCTTGAAGCTCTCAACGAATTGATCTCCTTGCGCACTCGGCTGGTCGCTATTATCTGTGTGTCAAATGCTTTGGGAACAGTTCTTCCTTTTAAAAAGATTATTGATGTCGCCCATAAAAACAGTGTGCCCATTATGATCGATGCCGCACAAGCTATTCAGCATATGCCTCTTGATGTACAAGAGCTCGATTGTGATTTTATGGTATTTTCGGGACATAAAATGTATGCCGGAACGGGAATTGGTGTCCTTTATGGTAAAAAACATCATCTTGAAGATCTGCCACCCTATCAAACAGGTGGTGGTATGATCGAAAAGGTTAGTTTTTCCGAAACAACATATGCAAAACTCCCTTATAAATTCGAAGCCGGCACGCGGAATATTGCTGCAACCATTAGTCTTGGTGAAGCTATTGATTATATCACTGATATTGGCTTTGGAAATATCCAAGCACATGAAAAGGAATTGTTCCAATATGCATCTGAACAACTAAATACGATTCCCTTGATGGAACAATATGGCGAGAACACCGAACGGACGGGTGCAATTTCTTTTAATATACAAGGCATGCATGCCTACGATATTGCCATGATACTCGATAAGTTGGGTATCGCCGTAAGAATAGGCACACATTGCGCAGAACCATTAATGCACTTTCTTGGAATAAAGGGCACTATAAGAGCAAGCTTCGCCGTTTACAACACCAAAGACGATGTGGATCGTTTGGTCGAAGGGATCAATAAAGCCATTAGCATGCTGGAATAAGGATTGAGTCATGATAAAAACAATACAACAGATCCAAAATGAGATCATTGAAAACATGTCACAGCACGTAGACTGGATGGATAAATATGAATATTTGATCTCGTTGGGAAAAACTCTTCCTCCCATGGACGCTGCTTTAAAGACTGACACCTTTTCTGTACCCGGATGCCAATCGCGTGTTTGGGTTTCAATTGAAAAGCAAGACGGTAAGGTGGTGATCCGAGCCGATAGCGATACACATATCAATAAAGGATTGATCGTCCTTGTTCTTCGGGTTTTCAATGGGCGAACAGTTGATGAAATCAATAATGCAGACCTGTATTTTATTCAAGAAGCCGGCCTTCGAAGTAACTTGTCACCTTCTCGAGCCAGTGGTCTCCTTGCCTTTATCGACCACATTAAAAACACCGTACAAACATTGTAACTTTTTAACACATTCGTGGGGAAAATATGTCTCTATTGATCAAGCAAGTTTTACTGAAAAAAGACCGGGTTGATATCTATATCGAACACAACAGTTTTACTACTATAAAACCCAACCTTTCCCTTTCCGTAGATACTGTGATCGATGGGTCTCGCCTTGCTATTTTACCGGCTTTTTATAATATGCATACCCACTCGGCCATGACACTCATGCGGGGTTATGCTGATGATATTGAATTGCATTCATGGCTTGAAGATCATATCTGGCCACTTGAAAGCAAGCTTGTTGAAGATCATGTTTATCATGGTACGCGTCTTGCCGCTTTAGAGATGATCAAGAGCGGAACTGTTTTCTTTAACGATATGTATTTTTTCCCGCACGGTACGGCAAGAGCCGCCGATGAGCTCGGAATGCGCGCTGATATCGCGCCCGTTCTTGTTGATGGTATGAATGCCCTAAGAGCAGATGAGATGATCGCTTACGCTCAAGAGACCATTGATCATAGCGGCGACTATTCCTCTCGTGTACGGTTTGCGGTTTCCGCTCATGCCATTTATACCGTCTCTGCCGAAACATTGACCCGTTCAGCCGAGCTTGCAAGAAATAATAATTTGCCTTATCAGATTCACTTATCTGAGACAGAAACGGAAGTTAATAATTCATTAAAAGCATTCGGTTTGCGACCGGTGCAATATCTGGACTCGCTTGGAATTCTTGGACCAAACGTAACCGCGATTCATTGCGTACATATTGATGATACGGACAGAAATATACTCAATAAACGTGGTGTCACCATTGCTCATTGTCCCGCTTCGAATATGAAGCTTGGCTCCGGTCATTTCGATTATCTTAAAGCAAAAGCAGCAGATATTAAAATGGTCATTTGTACGGACGGCGCCTGTTCAAACAATAATCTCTCTTTGCTAGAGGAAATGAAAATAGCCTCTTTACGCGAAAAATCAAATTCGGGCGACCCTACTGTTTTACCTGCTCAAGAAATCTTCGATATGGCTACTGTCAAAGCAGCAGAAACTGCAGGACTGAATGCCGGGAAGATCGAAGAGGGCAAACTGGCAGATTGTATGCTCGTAAATTTGGATCATCCAACCCTTGTCCCATCAGGGCATCTGATCTCCGATATGGTCTATAGCTCCAATCCCGAATGCATCAATACAGTCATTTGTGACGGTAACATTCTTATGCGAAATCGTAAGGTCAAGAACGAAAAAGAGATCATCAAGGCTGCGAATGAAGCATACTTGGACTTGACCTCAAGATAACCACAGATTACGCAGATTACACCGATTTCTATCAATCATTATGTGATGCCCATCACAACACAATATTTCGTATAGAAATTCGTTTTTCATTTCCCTAAATTCTCCAAGCATAACCGATAGATCGACCCCAGAGGGGTCAATTATTTATCACACCGGATGAAATCCGGTGCATTGATTCTATAATAATCTGAACTGCAGAGCAATTCAATAAGGGACGAAATATATATGCAAGACATTTCCGACCCCAAAGGGGTCAAACAACAATATAGGACTAGAATCTTTACATAATCAGGACCCTAAAAGGGTCCAACAAGTTTTATAGGGGGACACTATGGGAACTTACACTCGTATTCTATATCAAATTACTTTTCAAATTTTGAATTGGGAGCCCACTCTAACAAAACATAACCGTGAGCGTCTTTTTTCTTTTATCGCAGGTATTTTAATGAAAAAGAAATGTTTTGTATATCAAGTTGGTGGTATTGAAGATCATATTCACATAATAACACATGTACATCCAACAATTTCAATCTCAACATTAGTTAAAGACATAAAATTGTCGTGCGTCGATTTTATTCGAAGAGAAAAACTCTTCCCTGGTTTTATGGGATGGAATGAAGGCTATGGTGCCTTTACCTATTCTTTAGAAGCTGAAATGAATTTGATAAAATATGTTAAAGATCAAGAACAGCATCATAAAAAAGAATCACCAAAAAAAGAATACTTACGACAACTTCGGGGGTTTGGAATTGATTTTAACGAAAAGTACATTTAGCAAGCTGTTCAACCCCGTCAGGGTTGGAATTTTCAGCGCGATACATTTTATATTATTGTTTGATCCCTTTAGGATCCTTCGTTTCAACCCCTTCAGGGTTGATATTAAGGGGAAAGTAAAGTATATAATATTGTTTGATCCCTCCGGGATCAATTCATTATTACTATCTGCATTAAGAAAGATATTGGTTATACTTTTCTCTTTTTACACCCTCTCCGCTCAACCCCTCTTTAACGAATTCATGATCGATCCGGATAATGATAATACCGGGGAATTTATCGAGATCTATAATGCCGGCGATTCGGTGATTAATATGTCTATGTTTTACATCTGCGATGCTCAGGATACTGATGCGATCATCCCTTTTCCAGATTCTTTATTGCTTCCCGGTCACTATGGGCTGATACTTGATCCCAACTATTCCCAAGAATATGATCACCTGATTCCCGATTCAATTCCACGTTTTTCTATTCCCGATTCCCGTTTCGGCATGTATGGTGTGTCAAACTCAACACAAAAATCTTTTGCTTTGCTGTTTCCGGATCGTTACATATCAGATTCATATCTTACGGGTGATCCAATTTGGCCCGATGCGGGATATAGCATTGAACGAATTCGCTCACAGGATTCGTTATGGGGATCATCTTCGGATCTATTCGGCACGCCCGGTTTTCGCAATTCAATCTCCCCAAAAGATCGTGAAATACATATATCATCATTAGCTTGCGAGACCTCAGAAGATGTTTTAAGTATTTCGTTTTCCATAAACAATACTGGATTGCTGGAAATTGCCGATTATTATTATGGATATATTGTGGATATTTCCCCACACTTTCCGGAATTGAATGATACCGTGGTTTTTTATGGAACATCACCGATTTGTCCGGGTGATTCCATGAGCATAGAGCAAGACTACCATTATCGCTCAAAAGGACATCTTACTCTTTTCGCTTTTGTCTCATGTAATGAAATCCCCGCTGACACACAATCCATTGATGTCAACATTCCGCTTTATGAAAACGACCTTATCATTAATGAATTTGTCTGTAAAACGGGTGACAATTTCTCCGGTGAATATATTGAAATCCTTTCACTATCAAATATGCCTATCCAAATAAAAGGGCTTCTAATCGAGGACATGACCGGGAGCGTTGAATTGGAACGTGATCATGTGTTATATCCAGATTCTATGTTGGTATTGGCGCAATCTGCGTCTTTTTACGATGATTTCCCCAATGTTAAGAACGCTTTTATACCACCCGCATGGCGCAGTCTGAACAACAGTGAAGATGTCATCCGTTTTCTGAACCGCTCCGGTTCTATCATCTGCGACTTGCACTATGATGCTGTTTGGGACATACCTCCCGACTGTGCCATGCAACTGGTGGATACTGCTCTAAATTATCGCGATCCATTAAATTGGGAAATATCGTATTGGGGTTCACCCGGCAAATACAATCAAACAGAAAAGCAATTACTTCATCTTTCGTGTTTCACCCAAAAAGAGCTTTTCACGCCTTTAGACACCCTCAGTATTTATATAATAAACGATGGTTATTTTTCTTTGCCGGATCAGACAATTATATTAAGTACACCACTTGTTGAACACTCGTATTTTATTTCCAAAAGCATACCCGGAGATACACTTCTGTTAAGGGTCGACACTTCTGATGTTTTTATCGAGGGAACTCAAGCTTGCACACTTACCTGCTGGCCCTACTTCACATATTATTTTAAATATTATTATCCATATTCTGATACGCCCTGCCATTTCAACGAGATACTTTTTGAGCCTATGGACACCTATGGACAAGCTGAATTTATAGAGCTGTCATGTAAGAACAAGCCCTTTGATCTTGATCATTGGAAGCTGAAAGTTAATAACACTACTGTTACGCTTGAAGGCATGCTTGAGAACACGTATAACGTTTTATGTGACAGCGATGACCCTTTGGGTTCTTATACCTATCCTTTTGACAACTTTCCTTCATTGCCCAATAGCGGTGCAGATTGTTATTTGCTCGATCCTATGAAAAATATTATCGACCATTGTGATCTTCGTGATCACGGGGAACTTCACGAAGGAAAAAGTCTTGAAAAGCAGTTTGTAAATATTTCTTCCAATGATCCAAATATTTGGTTTTCCTCGGTTTCTCCTTCTGCAATGACCCCGGGACGTCTAAATAGTATTACAGCACTTCCCGGATCACGGAATGATCTTGATATTTATCCCGATATCTTTTCGCCCGGGATAGATGACAGAATTCAATTCAGCATTGATTCGGAAACATCACTTTTATACTGCGAATTAATGTGTTTCAATCTGGCAGGACAGCTTATTTATCGCAAAGAGCAAGCACTCTTCTCTCAGCCTTCTTGTCTGTTGTTTTGGGATGGCAGGATGGAAAATGGCGACTATCCTTCCCGCGGCCTATATCTTGCTGTTGTCGTAATGCATCAAATAGATGGAAGCAGCTATCAACTACGGGAAACATTCGCCATTAAGTGACTTTGATAAATGATATTTGAATTACAACCGAAAGAAAGTAACTTCATTAATCAAACACAAAGGAGTCTTCATGAAGAAGCTTTTACTTATTGCGCTAAGTATAATCATATTAATTACGGGGAATTTTGCTATGGCTTCAAATGATTTTTCCAACTCTATGACAGTTGTAAACACGGTCGATCTTGAAAAGTATCTGGGGACTTGGTACGAGTATGCCAGATTAGACGTTTCATTCGAACGGGGCATGACCGAAACACAGGCAAATTATTCCATGCTTGAACCCGATCGCAAAGGAAGAACACGCGTTCGTGTTATCAACTCAGGCATGAAAAACGGTAGACCCAAGAAGGCTAAGGGCAAGGCATATATTCCCAATGCTGAAGAACCGGCAAGATTACTGGTTTCGTTCTTTGGTCCCTTCTACGGCGATTACAATGTGATCGCCCTGGATACAGAAAACTATCAATATGCTCTGGTCGCCGGCAGTTCAACCAAATACCTTTGGATCCTTACCCGGGAAAAAGAGCTGGATCCGTTGGTCCTTGAAAAACTAAAAACGATCGCTCGTTCATATGGTTATGATACAGATGCATTGATCTATCCGCAAGAAAAGTGACGAGAAACGAGTGACGAGTTACGGGTTGCCACCAATCAGTTAAACACAAAGAAATCATTTATACAAAAAGGGCTCGACATGTCGAGCCCCTACTTTATTCTTTTGCCTTTTGTCTTTTATCTTGGAAGGATAGCGATTTTTCTCTATGTCTTACGACTTTCTATTTATAGATTAATGTAAAAGGAGCAGACATGCCTGCTCCCTACATTTTATATTTTTGTCTTTTGCCTTTAGTCTTTTATCTTGGAACGTCTATGTGCGTTCCCTACACTTGTCCGTGACAATTTTTATACTTCTTTCCGCTTCCACAGGGACAAGGATCATTTCTCCCCACCTTGGGGTGATCCCGCCGAATCGGTTCTTTTTTTCCGGCCTGAGGTGCCTGGGGTTGTGATGGCGCTTGAGCATTTTGTGCACCTTGGGCAAAGCCCATATTTTGTGCTGACGCTTGTGCAACTTGTATGGGTTGTGCGGGTCTTTGCGGTTCTTCCTGTAAGCGTATATCCGTACGATACAGCAGGCGGAGCGTCGTTTTATTGATATGTGCCAGTAAATTCTGGAATGATTCAAATGCTTGTGATTTATATATCAGCAGTGGATCTCTTTGTCCGTACGCCTGCAAACCCACGCCTTCTTTGATCTGGTCAAGCTCATAAAGATGCTCTTTCCAGAGCCCGTCAATCGAATTTAAATAGGCCCAGCGTTCAAAATCACGCATGATCTCTTTTGGATATAATGACAACTTGCGGCTATACGTTTCTTTTGCTTGCTCAATAAAATATTCTTTCAATTTTTCGCGATTCATGTTTTGGTGATCTTTGGGAATATCACACATGAGCGTTGTCAACATTTCCTGTCGCAGGTCTTCCCAAAGCCAATTATCGGGATTTGAATCTGCGGTATGTTCTTCTATCATATCGGAAATAAATTCTTCCTGCATGGTATCGATTTCTTTCTGCAGATTCCCGCCCTCAAGCGCATAAGATCGACGGTCATAAGCAACTTCACGCTGTTTGTTCATGACATCATCATATTCCAGCAAATGTTTACGAATACCAAAGTTTCGCTCTTCAACACGTTTCTGTGCTCGCTCGATCATTTTTGTCATCATGGGCATGGAAATTACTTCATCATCGGGGATAGCATCAAGCAATGTATTACCGCGCAGATTTCCAAAGAGACGCATCAAGTCATCTTCGAGAGAAATAAAGAAAACGGATTCACCGGGATCACCTTGTCGTCCGGCACGTCCTCGCAGCTGATTGTCAATACGACGGGATTCATGGCGTTCGGTGCCGATGATTTTTAAACCGCCCACCGCACGGACCTCGTCTGTGATCTTAATATCAGTACCACGACCGGCCATATTCGTTGCGATGGTTACCGCACTGGTTTGTCCCGCCAGAGAAACAACATCGGCTTCTCGTTGGTGCTGCTTTGCGTTCAAGACATTATGGGGTATTCCCGCACGTTTAAGATTTTTACTCAGCATCTCGGAAATTTCAACTGAGATCGTACCAACCAATACAGGTTGTCCCTTTTTAAAACAGGATGCTATCTCGTCTGAAATTGCCTGATGCTTGGCTTGTCGACTTTTATATATCTGGTCTTCACTGTCTTCGCGAACAACCGGTTTATTTGTGGGTATGGTCACAACTTGCAGACCATAGATTTGATCAAATTCATTGGCTTCGGTCGCGGCCGTTCCGGTCATGCCGGCCAACTTATCATACATTCTAAAATAATTTTGCAAGGTGATAGTTGCCAGGGTTTGGTTCTCACCTTCGATGCGAACCTTTTCTTTAGCTTCGATGGCCTGGTGCAAACCATCCGAGTAACGGCGACCGGGAAGGATACGACCGGTAAATTCATCCACAATGAGAACCTTGCCGTCTTTGACCACATATTCAACATCTTTTTCATAGAGGGAATATGCACGTAAGAGTTGAGTGATATTGTGGATCATTTCGCTCTTATGTCCGTGATTCTTTTGGACTTCAGCTTTTGCTTTTTGTTTTCCTTCGTCTGAAAGCGTTGTGTCTTCGTCGATCCCGACAAACTCTTCACCAATATCGGGAATCACAAAATATTCAGGATCTTCCGGATTCATGATCTTTCGGCCTTCGTCTGAGATCACAATGGTATGACTTTTTTCATCAATGGCATAGTAAAGCATATCGTCGATTTCGTGCAGTCGTTTTTCCTGCATATAATAACTTTCTGTCCGGAATAATTTATCTTGTATATCGGCTTGCTGCATTAGCTTCATGAAACGAGGATTTTTGGGTTCACCGTGCTGAGCCTGTAGAAGCATCGTTCCACGTTCCAGTTCGTGTTCTTTGTCGTCTGGAGTGTGGTTTATCTCATCAAGCAGTTGATTGACCTGTTGTTTTTGGACCCGGACTAGTTTCTCTACCTGTGGACGTAATTTTTTATAACGTTCGTTTGAATTGGATTGTACGGGACCTGAAATGATCAACGGCGTTCTGGCCTCATCGACCAAGACGGAGTCAACCTCATCAACAATGGCATAATAATGGCCGCGCTGGACCATGTTTTCATGACGGATCGCCATATTATCGCGTAGATAATCAAAACCGAATTCATTATTCGTTCCGTAGACAATATCGCAGGCATATTGTTCTTTTCTGTGTGTGGGGGGCATTGTATTTAGGATCTTACCAACGCTCAATCCAAGAAACTTATAGATCGCACCCATCCATTCGGCATCACGTTCGGCAAGATAATCGTTCACTGTGACAACATGAACCCCACGCTTGGTCAGCGCATTAAGGAATATCGGCATGGTGGCAACAAGGGTTTTGCCTTCACCCGTTTTCATCTCGGCAATATTGCCATTATGAAGGACGTCCGCACCCAATAACTGAACATCAAATGGGATCATATTCCAATCAACATCGTTTCCCAGAAGATTTACTTTTGTCCCAACCAAACGCTTACACGTTTGTTTAACGATAGCAAAGGCCTCAACTTTTAGCTCATTGAGTGTTTCCTGTTCCGCTTCAAAAATTGCTGCATCGGCAGCCTCGGATGAAAGTTTGCTCTCTTCGGCTTTTTTCTTGGCTTCATTACGGCGTTCTGCGATGAGTGAGATCATTTCTTGTGTGCGGGCACGCAGGCCATCGTCACTGATATCCTTCATGGAATCATATTTTGCGTTGATCTCATCAACGATGGGGATCACTGTTTTCAAGTAGCGGTCGGAGGGTGTTCCGAACAATTTTATAAGTACTTTATCAAAAATCATTTTTCGCTTAACCTTCTTTTACTGGGCTTATTTCGGCAATTAATATTTTTTCTTCAACTAAGTCTTTATAAATACGGTCGAGCATGCCATTAACGAAGACATGGCTTTCCTCGGTAGAAAATTCTTTTGCCAGTTCAATGGCTTCGGATATCGTCACACGAGGCGGAACATCTTCAATGAACATCATTTCCGCAATAGCTTGACGCAAAATGATCTTGTCCATGAGTGTGATCCTTGAAAAGGCCCAATTCTTTGAGCGTTTTTTGATGCGTTCGTCAATTTGGTCAATCTCGTTGACGGTTTTATGGATCAGAGTTCTGAAGAATTCTTCATCAAAATCCGGGTCTTCGTTCAACAAGAGGCAACGCTCGATCACAGTATCCAGAATTTCATCTTGTTGTTGTAAATACGCATACAAATGTTGGATACAAAGCATGCGTGCATTACGGCGTAATTTTTTCATATATGGCAAGTCCTTTGAATAGAATCTAAGAAAAGAAAGCGCTTTTTCAATGACAGTATCATAGCGCAACAATATACTATGATTTCCCTGCGAAAGAAATGAAATATCATTAAAGTTTAGAGTATCAATACCCTCGTTTTAATAATCAAAGCTGCTGATTTCTTGCTTTTCCCCAAAGGTTAATTTTTGTATCTTTTTATCAACATAAATATTTCATCTATATAAGGACCTACACAAATGAAGAAATGCTTTTTTTTGATTCTAATTCTTTTTTTCTCATTTGTCTTTGGGGCGCCATACCAAGAGTTCTTTGATGATTTTAATTATACAAATATTGAAGACACTCTGTTGGCTCAACATGGCTGGTCTGCGATTAACGGCTCCAACGCGCCTCCTTCGGGCGCAAGTTATTCCCGTGATCTTATTTCATTTGCCGATGCTCAACCCGGCACCAACAACCGGATCATGGTACTTAAAGCTAAGACAGACGGTAATGTAAAGAACATGGAACTTAGCCGGTTGGAAACTCCTCCGGTTTTTCGCGAAGGCACCTATGCCGCACAGGTGTTTTTTGATCATGCGCTTCGCAAAACCAAGGATGGGAATATTCAAACATTTTATCTAATATCTCCCTTGAGCTATCCGATCGACAGCTTGTACTCCGAATGCGACATTGAATATTTGCCCTATAATGTTTGGGATAAAGATAACAATATGCGTAGCAGCGTTTATTTCAGTACCTGGGAAAGCTATCAAACAAGCCCTTTCCGTCCGGATTATGCGCTGGATTCTCAAGTAATGAATTTATGGGGTTGGCATATCCTTTTTATGCGGATCTCCGATGGGCGTGTCAGCTATTCCCTTGATAAGTCTGATGAAGCTACTGTCGTTCACGAGTATTCCCCCCAAGGGTCCACCGTGTATCCGGAATCATTCATGCAACTTGCATTTGCCAATTGGATCACATCCACATCAGATGAATTTTCAGTTTGGCGGGAAAGCGAATTTAAGGCCGATTGGGTTTACCATGCGGCAGATACGACCCTTGATTTTTTTGAGATCAGAAGACGTGTCAATGAGTTACGAAAAAGTAATATCTCATTTTTAAATGATCTTAAGAAATGATCTGTATGTTATAATTATTCTCTGGTTTCTTTTCTCTTGTATTCTTTACCTAATTCTACAAGATGGCAATAGTCGGAATCCCAACTTTTCAAAAAGATCCGGGAAACTCTTTCGGCAAGTTTATCATTTTCAACAATGACGCCCAGATTTCGTCCGTTGTGAAAATAGCTCTTGGACCAATTGGATGTCCCCAGCCAAAATTCCTTGTCATCCACAACCATATATTTGCAATGCTCTACACGCGCGAAGCCGACATAGCCTTCGCTGGCTTCCGGGATGGTTGAAAATTTGATATCAACATTAGGAATAGCATGAAGTGATTTAATGTAGTCAATTCTTGGGGAAAAGAAATTCCAGTCGGACAAGATCATCTCAACTTTTACACCACAAGCTGCTGCTTTGCGCAAAGCGTAATCCAACCTTCCGTACAACTCTCCCCGCGACAAGGGCGAGTAACTCAAGAGCTGTATTCTAATGCTTTCTTTTGCGGAGTTGATCAATTTTACTACCCGGATTTCATCCCAATTCTGTGCGTGGTAGATGATCTTTATATTGCTGGCAGTAGGTATAATGTTGACCTTCCCATATTCTGCATTTTTAATTTGATACATTTCTAAATCTTTCGAATACACGATATTACGCAACAAGGCCCCCGTGTCTGCGTCCTCTGCAGACAGAGACCAATCTAGTTCGAATAATTCTTTATAAAAAGAAACGAGTTTTTTATTCCCAATTCTGATCCCTAATTCATGGATGTGTTCGAGTGCTCGCCAATCGAAATTCTGTGAACCGATAAAGATCTCTTTGTTGTCAACGATGAAATACTTGGCATGCAGCACACCGCCGGTGATCTCATTCAAGTGGTAAACATGAACGTCAATATTAGGATACTCGTTTAATTTATCGGCAGTTTCAGGATAAGTTTTATACATATTACCGTCGATAATAAATCGCACCTTCACCCTCCGGTCAGCCGCATCATAAATAGCCGCCAAAATCGGTTCGAGTGCATCACCCTCTTTATGAGAAATATAAAATTCACCGAAATCAAGTGACTGTTTTGCAGAGGATATCATCTCGACCCAAACATCCGATGTATTCCGAATATCTTCATTGTCGAGTGTGGTTTCAATGGGGATGCTTTCAACTAGTTCGATCATGTCTTTTCCTTGAAGTGAAAATGAAAATATTATCAATATTAAAACGAGTGCTCTTTTCATATCATTGCCTTTGTTATTTATCTTTGCATTGCAGTATAAAACATTTCGGGGGGAAATAAAAGGGTGAAGGCAGACCTCACACAAAGACGCAAAATCTTGCGTCCCTACATCATTAAACATAATATTCATTACTTGCATAAGAATTACTTTTTTATCTAAATTCCCTATCATTAATAAGGAGTTATTATGCAAGAAATGTGGAAAGCAATACCCGGCAAGGGAATTGGAAATATACTTTTTGGTATCAGCAAAAAACGCTTGGTGGAATTGCTGGATGAACCGGATGCATTGGACACCACAAACGAAGATGGTGAAATATGCGACCATTATTATTATGATGATCTTGATGTCGCTTTTACATTTTCTTCAACTGAAGATGATCGTTTGCTTGTGATCACCATTGGGAATCCCGAGTGCTTTGTTGCTGAAGTACTGCAGACCGGCATGGAAATGGAAGACGCTCTTGCTGAAATTGAAAAACTTAAATGGGAGACGCCTGATATTGAAAAGATCAAAGATGATGACCTGATCTTCAGCTATGGTGATACGGGCGTGGATGTTTGGTTTGAAGACGGTGTATTGACCGGATTTCAGATGAGCCCGCAGTGGAAAGATGATGAAACGATCAATTGGCCTACTTGAGAAAAGAGGAGGAAATGAAAAACGCGTCATCCTGAACTTGTTTCAGCCCCGAAGGGGTCCCGAAGGGAGATCTCTTTGTTTGTCATGATTCAAGACCAATTTTAGCAAATTTATAACAACTATTCTGGATTACATTGACTAACAAAAACAACAAAATCGCCCTGCTCTCAGCAGGCATTGTTCTGCTTCTCTGGTCCTCGGTGGCCACAGCTTTTAAGATAGCTCTTCAATATTTGAAGCCTTTTGAATTATTATTCCTTTCAACCCTGTTTTCATTTTTTGCCCTAAGCTTGATCATGCTTTTTACCGGACGGTTTAAACAATTAAAAAACGTTAAGAAAAAAAACAGACAACGACTTCTGTTGGCCGGATTGCTGAATCCCGTGATCTATTATTTGTTGTTGTTCAAGGCTTATGATATGCTGCCTGCTCAATTTGCCCAAGCTGTTAATTTTACATGGCCCTTGGTGTTGGCTGTGTTTGCTATGATCTTAAAACACGAAAAATTTTATGTTTTGCGATTATTAATGCTTTTCCTTTCGTTTGGCGGAGCTTTGGTCGTTGTACTGGGCGGCAATACTATGCCGGGCGGCATTAGTATTCCGGGCATTTTGATCGCCTTTGCGACAACGATCTTTTGGGTGATCTATTGGTTGATCACCAAAACAATCGACGAGGATCCGGTGATATCTTTATGGATCCCCTTTACGGTTGGAGCAGTTATTTTATCGGTTGCTGCACTCTTTTTCTTTCGACCGGGATCGCTTTCTTTGTCTGCCTGGCTTTCCGCCGGCTATGTCGGACTTTTTGAAATGAGTATTACCTTCCTGCTCTGGCTGAACGCTCTCAGAAAAACAACATCCACAGCACTCGTAAGCAATTTTATTTATGCTGTGCCATTTCTGTCGTTGATCTTTATTCGTTTTATATTGAATGAGCCTATTCAACCAACAACCCTGATCGGATTATTCATGATAGCGGCAGGAATTGTGGGACAGGTGTTTATGCATAAGGGACAATTGACAGCGGATAATTAAAATTTACACTTTTCTTATTCTATTAACCCCAAATATGCCGGCTGGCCATAATACCTATATCCAATATTTTCATATTGAGTTCCACTGAGAATAGAGTGGATGAATCCATTTCGGTAAACCTGTATTGTGTGTAAGATCGCTTGAGCCGGATTCTCTTTTAATAATATTTGAACCCGACCATCCAAAGCAATGTATCGTTGAAAACTTTCATCGATATCCGCTTTAAAATTAAAATATTTGTTCAATCTTTTTTTCATATATCGCGTGTTCCACCATGTTCCTCCTTGCGAAGAAACAAAAGGCTTATCTTGATAAAGTGCTATGCTATCGTTATATGCCATAACACAGAGATAAGTTGAATCGCGTTTCAGTAAAAACTCCGTGAACAAACTGTCGTAATGACCCGCATCATATTTATAATTATAGTCGCTGTCAACAAAAGCTATTCGGTCGATCCATTCGGGAATGCTACTCACACCTTGCAAATAACGCAAAACCCAGGAACCGCCGGCACTGTGCCCATTTAGCGTTACTTTGTAATTTAGTTGCTTAAATGGTTTTAATATATCCCGAGTCATTTGTTGGATCAATTCAACATAATCATCCGGATGTTTATCATCATAAGATTGCCATGCCAAATTTGTTGGTTGAAGATAAACAACGATCACATTTTTATCTTTTAGGGTATGTCTTAAAAATCGGGTTTGTGCTCCGATATGTTGGATATCATAGTGCCAATCATCTCCCTCTTTCATCTGTTTCCCGATTGTCCATGGAATTGTATTTCCTGCCGGACATGCATAAAAGATGATGATGGTTTCTTTGTTAATATCAAAAGAATCATCCCCTGGTGCATTAATGTGGACATTCACATCCTCGCCCCAGCGAAAAGAATGTGTTTGTTCATGAGTGATCTTATTTTGTGTAAAATTTGGTAAAGCCACGGCTTGAAGCAAAACAGTCCCGCAAATTAGCAAAAGCACAAAAGCACGTATGATATATTTCAAATCAACCCCGATGTTTATAAATGACGAATAAATATAAATCCAGTCGGTGTGATTTGAAATCGAAATATGAAAATACAATTTTTGAATTGCTCATGTTGAATGCTTCTTGCATCTGAGCACCATAGCCTTGGTGCCGGAAAAGCTCACGTCTCACGTCTCACGTCTCATGTTTTACGTCTCACGTTTTACGTCTCACGTTTTACGTCTTAAAAACAAAACCGCCCCTTGGAGGAGAGGCGGTTAGATAGGATATAAATAAGGAGGTTGTTATTTTGCTTTTGTAGTAAGAAAACGCTTTACGCCGTTTTTTGTTTCAATCAAAATCAAAACGGTTTGATTTTTTTCGATCTTACTAAAGACATTTTTATAGTCGTTCAAGTCAGTTATATTTTTGCCTTCAAGTGTTACGATACGATCTCCGGCACGAAGCCCTTTTTGATATGTCTCTGCGTTTGGAACTACTTTAACGATCACGACACCCTTCTTAGATTCAAGACCGTATTCTTGAGCGAGCTCGTTGTTGTTTTCCTGTACGGAAAACCCGAGATCAATATCATTATCCACATCAATGACTTGGGCAATACTTTTTTCACCCGGAAGTTCGTCAAGTTTCACAGAAATGAACTTGGTTTTTTTATCACGCACAACTGTCAATTTCACGCTTTCTCCCGGTGATCGGGATGAAATATTGATTTGTAGTTCAGAAGGATTGTTGACTTTATCATCATTAACTTTGATGATCACATCACCGGCTTGGAGTTTTGCAGCTTCGGCGGGACTGTCTTCGACAACATCGGAGATCAAAATACCTTCAATATCATCTATTCCAAGAGATTCCGAGAGGTCCTGATTCAGTTCCTGAATGCTTACACCCAACCAGGCACGGATAACTCGACCTTCTTTGATAATATCGTTCATCACTTTTTTTGCAAGATCAATTGGAATGGCAAAACCAATTCCGTTTGAGCCACCGCTACGACTTAAAATTGCGGAGTTAATACCAATGACTTCGCCGTCGAGATTGACAAGTGCACCTCCGGAATTTCCCGGATTGATCGGTGCATCGGTTTGAATATAGCTTTCATAAGTGCTCAGCTGCATGCCCGAGCGTCCCAGGCCGGAAATAATACCATGTGTTACGGTGTTTCCAAGCCGTGCTGAATAAGGAGAGCCTATAGCCAATACCCATTCGCCTACACGCAATGCATCTGAATTTCCGAGTTTAGCGACAGGGAGTTTCTTTTCATCGATTCTTAAGATGGCAATGTCGGTTTTGGAATCACCCCCGATAAGCTCTGCTTCATATTCACGTTTATCAGAAAGCACGACTTTGATCTCTTCGGCATCTTTTATTACGTGATTATTGGTGATCACGTATCCGTCTTTCACGATCACGCCGGATCCCAACGCAGAAGAAATATATTCACGTTCTTTTTTAGGTGAATTAAATCCAAAAAATTCAAATGGGAGATCAAGATCTCCAAATGGGTTTGTAATTTTTGTGACTTTTTGAGCGGTGATGGTAACAACGGAAGGACTGACCTTTTCCGTTACTTCAATAAATTGGTTGCTGATATTTTTAAGATCCTGGGCTCCAAGAGGAGCTAACATCACAACGATCAAGGCAAGTGATATCCATTTTTTCATATTGATTCTCCTATTCAATCGTTGTCATATATGAAGAGGGGTGGGTAATTGTTCCCGATCATAAAAAATACGAACTCGTCATCCTGAATTTATTTCACCGATATTCATCGGCGCAGGCAGGATCTCTCTGTAAATGTGATGCAGGTCACCCCTAAGAAATACAAGTATATATTTATATCAAAAAAAGGATTAATTTTCGTTATGGAAAAATTTTACGTTTACATTCTCAGTAATAAAATGAAACCAGTTTTATATATCGGAGTAACAAATGATCTTGAAAGAAGAATCTTCGAACACAAAACTGGATATGGTTCTAAATTTTGCATTAAATACAATGTGTCAGACCTAATGTATTATGAAGAATATCTTTTGATCATTGATGCAATAGCCCGAGAAAAGCTGTTAAAAAATTGGCACCGGGATTGGAAATGGAATCTTATTAAAACAAAGAATGGTGTGTGTCTGTGGCGTTGGGCATTTCGAAGCATTTCACTTTCAGACCGCTGATATGTCTATTAATTGTGATGCACTTCAATTGCCCACTTTATGCCCAATGACATATATACATTATTACCCACTAGCTGATATTCCTCCATCAGCATTAGGGAAAGGCATACTCTTTGGCAAGTTTTGGTTTAAGTGTTGCATTTTGTGCGACTTGCCAATGTGTGTAACTTTGTGCTGTAGCTAAATATAATCTATTTCAATTTTCTGAATTTTATCCAATTCATTTTTAATTGCAGACTTAATATCTTCAATCTTTTGATACTTTGAAGCAATAATATTCTGCTGTTTTAAATCTGAAGCTCCAGTTTTATCTATAGGGATATTAATCTTAATATTTTCAAGCATTGTTGGGTATACTTTGGTGAATTCATCCTCACCTTTCTCTCCTTTTCTACCTTTTGCCATCTCCCTAAGTACAGGTTCTAACACATACTTAATATATCTAATATCAATATTGTTATTGAGCGGTTTTAACAAACCTCTATCTGCATTTATTGAAAACTTACCATCAATAATTTTTATGTAACCTGCAAAACCATTTGTTGCCCAAGTTAGAAACTCTCCATTATAGTCAAATGTATTAATGTGCGTAAGGGGAGCATTGTTAGAAGCTGAATAAACAGGAAATTCGCCACTATTAGAGTTTCCATACTTTTTAGTATATATTCCTTTACCTTTTTCTATTGAGAATAGTGATATTAAAGGGACTGTCTTTAATTTGGAACTTAATTCAATAGTTACAATAAGTTTATTAAGTTTCTCCTGCTTTTCAGTAATTGATTTTCTTAATTCATTAATTAAAGTGAATTTATCAACAACCTCCTGTTGCCTTGAAATATCCCAATTTCCATTTTTATCAACAGGAATTTCAATTTCGATAGGCTTCATATTTTTCAAAGAAGCTCTTAAAGACCTGTCAAAACCATACTTATGCTTAACAGAGTTTAATTGACTAATAAGATATTCGGGGAGAATATTTTTATCTTGAATTCTAATAGCTCCACAGTGGTCAGTAGTAGTAAACTCTACACCTTTTTTAATAAAATTGAATTCAAAATCTCCATCAATTCCCCAAATTACAAAATCATTATTAAAATCTAAAATATTGCTTTTGTTATGATAGGAAATTGGCTTAAATACATTTGCACTGTAGATAGGTATAGAGCCTTTAACTTTTATTAAATCTCTTTTAAGTAATCTTTTACCAATAAATAATTCAAATATATCATCAGACAAAGAGACTTTATTTATTTGTTTGGTGTCTTTTTTTTTTACTTCATTTACTTCTTTGAGTAGTTCCTTAAACTCGTAAAGAGAATCAGCAACTTCGCCAACAAAATCCCCAAATTCTGAGGATGAAATACTTTTATTTTCTTCAATTATACCAATTTCAATCTTTTCTTCTTTAGTCCACCATCTATCTATAGACCAGTGTTTTTCGGCATCAAACAAAGATATTGGCTGAACCTTACATCTTTTGTCATCAGTTTTAAAATGGGGTTTTGCTCCTTTAAACTGCTTAAACCAAATAACTGCTTCTGACAAATCATCTTGTTCAATATCGAAACGATATATGTCTCTACTTTCTCCTATTTCACTTGTTAGATAAGTAAATACTGGGGCAGTTTGAATATCCTTAGTATTTTCTTTTTTGGTAATGCAAAGAATATAAGTTTTCTTATTCGTTGTGAAGAAGGTGTTTAGGGGCAATGATATTATACCATCAATGTAACATTCATCAAGGATAAATTGTCTTAAATTTTTGTCGTTTTGTCTGTTGAAAATACCATCTGGTACAATAACAAAAGCTTTCCCATTAGGTTTCAATGCCCGAATAATCCATTCCATAAAAAGTCCTTCCACTCCCATTCCATTAATCTTATAGTAGTTGGAAAGCACTCCATTATTTTTGATTTCGTCTTTTAAATTACTACTGCCACTTGTTACGTATGGAGGATTAGTAAATATAATATCATATTCATTTTCTACCGTATCTGATAGAGTTCCTAATATTGAATTTGTTTTAAGAGTAAAACTCTTATTAAACAAATCTGAAAACTCAGAAGTCATGTTTGGATTATCTTTAATTAAATCTGAGAAATATATTAACATATTGGCTTTTGCCAATATTATTGTTTTTTGTTCATCTTTATCAAATCCTTTGTCAAAACCATGAATACTAATTTTGGGGATTATTTTTCCTTCATTTATTTTATAAAATTGGTTTAATTTGGTGGCAATAGGTTCAAAAAGAAATTTACCCACTCCGCAAGCTGGGTCACAAATTTTAATTCCATCTTTTATATCATCCTTTGCCATTTCTGAAATGGCTTTTACAACTTTAAGAGGTGTGAAATATTGACCTAAATTCTTCTTGCTAATACCTTCTTTTAAAAACACTTCAAATAGTTGACTCTTAAAATCATAGTCTATATTTTCGAGAGACCTACCATTATTGTATTTTTTAAATTTCTCTAATACTTTCTTAAATACTGTACTGTAACCAAAAACAGGTTCATTATCTTTATTTACGAAAACAGTACCATTAATTATTGTTGTTTTATCAACCGAATTATTCGGGAAAAGCTTTTTTATTCTTGGTCTGATATTTTTTGCATAATAATCTAATGCTTCCTCATTTGGGCTCTCAATATCATAGTCAAATCTTTCCATAAGAGATACAAAGTTAAATCCTTGTCCTAATATTTTCAAATCACTTAAATATTTAAAAATGAACAATTCGACAAAAGTATATAAGCAATTTGTTGGAGACTCCCCACTTACTGACCAAATGTCTTGCCAGATACTTTTAGCTAAATCTGTCGGGTTAACTAATTCTTTAGGTTTAATTTGGTCATTTAACTCGTTAATTGAATATCTAATTTCCTCTATTAATTTTGGAATTTTATCATTTTTAGGTTCAAAATTTATTACTATCTTTTTACCGTTTTCATCTTTTATTCTATTGCCTGTCAGTACATTAACCCAAATTGATTCCTTGGTATCAGTTCCAATAATAATTGAAGCGCCTAGTTTTCTAGCAACTTCAATTTCTTGCTTAATTGCCTTATTCTTTTGTGCTGTTGTTTTAAATTCAGCGGGTCTTTTATACTCAATAACAGCTATAATATTCTTTTTTTGAACAATTAGTCCGTCAACCTTTTTCTTCTCTTCTTTGCCGTAATTAATATTACGAATAATTCCATATTCTTTTAAAGCTTTGACAGAAGTTGCCCCAATATTATAAAAATCCCACGAACCTATTTTTTCTGGATTCTTAATAAGATCTTTTTGCAATAATTCTTCGCTCATAACTAATTGCCTTTAGAGTTTAAATCAATATGTTTAGTATTGATTGCTTTGAAATATTTCACTTTTTCTTCTGCGATTTTAAATACCGTTTCAGGTATACCATTCTGATATACTTCGTGTGCAAATTTATCACTAAAATATTTTTCCATTATTAAATTTACATCTAATCTAAATATCTCAGCAAGTTTAGGAAGTAAATCTTCTTTTAGTTTGATTTTACTGTTCTCAATTTTACTTATTGCTGACATATCTAGCCCTATCATTGCCGCTAGCTGGGTTTGATTTAATCCTTCTTGCTTCCTTAGTTTTCGTATAAATTCTCCAAAACTTTCCATTTTACACCTTGTTAATTATCGACTTGGTTATAATTGTCAAATATACAACATATTTACAATAAAAATCAAATATTATTTCTTTTTTTACGAAAAATATATTCATTTTCTTTTGGTTATTATAGTCGGGTATTAGCGTCTATGAAAATCAAATGTGTGTTGGGATTTTAACTTTCGGGTAACAAACATCTTTATGATATATCAAGAGAATGGTATGACCAAGAAACACGAGAGAACATTGAAGAGTGTAAAAAACTGGATCAACTCCCGGAATATTACAGAAAGCCATGACAACAATGAGATCCTGAAACAAGTTCAGGATGACGCTTTGAGTAGAATTACAATTATTATTTTATCTCTTCAATCTTTGAGTCAATCTCTTCTCTGCTACATCAACAAGATCAGCTGATATTTTTTGATGTCGTTTTACAAGTTGAAGTTCGTTCAGATCTGCAATTTGTCCATTCTCAACAATCAGTTTTCCATTCACGATCACATGATCAACGGGGTTCATCGCAACATTAAAAACGATCGCAGCTGCGGGATCATGAAGAGCACCGGAATATTCAAGTTTATCCATGTTGATTAAATTTAGGTCAGCACATTTTCCGACCTTGATCTGTCCAATATCATCCCGACCCAATGCCTTTGCACCACCTATCGTTGCCATCCAAAGGACTTCCTCGGTATTCAGCCAAAACTCAGGTTCTCGTAGTCGCGAGATCAACATAGCGTTCCTGATCTCTACAAGCATATTCGAGGAATCATTGGAAGCAGAGCCGTCCACGGCCACACTAACATTGACGCCGGCTTCAAGCATTTCTTTGATGCGTGCAATTCCGGAACCCAAACGCATGTTAGATGAAGGGCAATGAGATACTCCTATTTTTACACGACCGGCGTCTTTGATTTCTTCATCATTTAAAAATATAGAATGTGCAAACCAGGCATTACTTGAGATCCACCCCAAGGACTTCATGAATTCAAATGGTCGCTTGCCCGATCTTTCTATGCAAAATTCTTCTTCATCTTTGGTTTCCGCAAGATGCGTGTGAATTTGTAAATTGTGCTTTTTTGCGATCTCAACGGTCTTGCGCATAGAGTCCGCTGTAACGGAAAATGGCGAACAGGGTGCCAAAGATATTTTACACATCGCGCCAAATGAATCATTATGATATTCTTTGACCAATCGCTCAATATCTTCAAATATTTCTTCTTCAGATTGAACCACATCCTCCGGCGGCAAACCACCGTCTTTTTTGCTCAGCGACATAAATCCGCGTGTTGGTTGAAAGCGCATCCCAAGTTCTTGAGCTGCTTCAATTTCGCTGTCAATCAAAGTTCCTTCGCTTGAGTTTGGGAAAAGATACAAATGATCCGATGTGGTTGTGCAACCGGACTTCAACAATTCGGCCATGGCAACTTTTGCACTGACATAAAATGCTTCTTTGCTAATGCCTCGCCATATCTCATAGTTGGTAACCAACCAATCAAACAGCTCTGCTTTTTGCGTAGAGAATATATTTCGTGTCAGCGTTTGAAAAAAGTGATGGTGTGTATTGATAAAACCCGGTAATACCAGCATTCGGTTCGCATCGATCAATTTATCTGCTGAGCCGGTAAATTCTTCAGGGCCGGCGGACACAATGATATTGTCTTCTATATAAATGTGCCCACCACTAAATGTGTCTAGAACATCTTTTGTATTTACATCTTCTTTCATGCGGCAACATAAAAGAG
>CAYNBL010000024.1:0-23565 GCA_964395205.1 uncultured bacterium
GGCCGTTACATCAACAAACACGTTATAAAAACCGGCTTTTTTATATTTATTTTCAATAGCGATTTTAGCTTTGTTGACAAGATGCGGTGTAAAGACTTGTCCGCGAATGAGATTTATCTCTTCCATTAACTTGTCATTTTTATATTTGTGATTCCCCTCAAATAAAATATCATTTAAACGGGGATATTCCGCAACCTGAATAACAACATGAACTCCTGCATCCGTTTCATCGGTTGCCATCACATTGATATCACTGAACAAGCGCAGATTATAGAGTTTTTTTATCCCGTTTTGAATATCTGTGGACGTTACATCAGCCCCTTCGATCAATCCCATAGAAAGTTTGATGATGCGATCTGATGCCGTATCATTTCCCATAACCGAGACAGAAGCAATGTGAATGGTTTGCTGCTGTGCAAAAAGAAAAGTGGATAGTCCTAGGACCAAGAATATCAAAATTGAGCGTGTGATTTTTTTCATACTTTAGGTGCTTACCTGTTCACTGGTTTTTCCAAAACGTCGTTCCCGCTGTGTGTAAGACAACAATGCCTTATAATATTCCTGGCGGTGAAAATCGGGCCATAACTCATCGGCAAAGTAAAATTCCGCATATGCAGACTGCCAAAGGAGATAATTGCTTATCCGATATTCTCCGCTCGTCCGGATGATCAGATCCGGGTCAGGGATATCCGCAGTATCGAGGCGGGATCCGAGTAGCGTTTCATTAATGTCACTTGGTTCGAGTTCTCCGCTTTTCACATCCTCTGCCAAAGAGTGGACAGCCCGCAAGATCTCATCACGACTTCCATAGCTAAGAGCAACGACCAGAGTTAAAAGTTCATTATCTTTCGTCAACTCAATTCCCTGGTCCAGAACGGTTCTCGCTTCTTTGGGAAGATCGTTCTTGTCTCCTATGATTTTCAATCGCACATTGTTCCGATGTAATTCTTTAATTTCTCGTTGTGCTGTTTTCAACAACAGGGTCATAATAGATGACACTTCATCCTTGGGGCGATTCCAATTTTGCTTTGAAAAAGCATAGATCGTTAGATATCTCACACCGGCCTCGGCAGAAGCTGTTACTATTTCCCTAACAGTCTTTACGCCTTCATTATGTCCCATCATTCTTGGTAGTCCGCGTTTTTTTGCCCAACGTCCATTTCCATCCAAAATGATAGCTACATGTTGCGGCCTATTTGGGTTGTTTTTGATCTCTTCGGCACGTATTTCCATGATTCACCTGTTTTCGTCAATTCAGCCCGTAAAATTAGACTATAAACTACCGAAAGTCAAGGAATTATGGAGTGTTTGAGTTCGGAGTTCGGGGTGATGGAGTTTAAGGTTTAAGAATTTAGGGGTTTAAGAGTTTAGAGGGTGGAAATTATGTGAATTATAAAATGCAAGTCGCTTGTCAGAACAAGTTGGCATGTAACTGATTGAAAAAATGAGAGAACCAAGAAACAGGAAAATATAACTCTCAGCTCATAAACACTTCTAATTTATGTTTTACTCTTTCCCAATTCGGAAAAAGTTCTTCAAGAAGTTGGTAAAATTCTTTGCTGTGGTTGGGATATTTTAAGTGACACAGCTCATGAGTTATTACATAATCAATACATTCTTTAGGTGCCTTGATCAACTCAAGATTCAGGGTCAAAATACCTCTCGGAGATAAAGAACCCCATCTTTTTTTCAAGATTTTAATCTGAATTTGTGGCTGATCATATAATTTGGCAAGTTCACCTTTCCAACATCGTTCTAAGCTGGCAGAAAATTGTTCTTTGGCTTTTTGTCTGTACCATTTTTGCATAAGCTTTTGAACGATCTGTTGAGATGTATCATGAGCATAGACATAAAATACGCCATTTTTTAATAAAACCCCGGACTGATCGCCCTGAACAAGCTTTAACTGATACCGCTTTCCAACATAAAAATGTGTTTCTCCGCTTACATAATATCTCGGGGTGATTCTTGGATTAAATTGCTCAAAATATCGTTGTTGTTTTAATATCCAGCGAGCACGCTTTTTTAGTTTAGCTTGGATCTTATCCATATTGGCATCAAGCGGGACTTTAACAACGACAGACAGGTCCGGAAGGACAGATATTTCCATGGTTTTTCTGTTAACATTGAAAAGCTTAAATTCAATGTGATGTTTTCCATAAGAAAATGTCTTTATTTGAGAACTCATTTATTATATCTGCTTTTTGCGATACGAAATGTTTTATCAATAATCAAATCAATCTCTTCATAGTCTATGGGTATTCCCATTTTATTTTTGATCTCATCTAATATATAATCTTCAATATCGTTCTTGACTTGATTTTTTGCATTTGTATCGTCCCAAAATTTGACTTTTTTATGTCGCCTAAATGCTTCATCGACCTTCAATGCTATTGAGGATGAGGTCATATCAAGTGCTTCCTCTGTTAGAGGCTGTTTTATTAGTATCTCTTTAATTGAGCCAAAGTAAGCTGTGGCGTCAGAGTTATTCTCTAAGGAAGTGGGAACACCTTCATGTACATTACCGGCCATACCCTCACGCGCATCACACACTTTGTTTAAGTATTCTATATCTGATATGCGCCTAGCTCTGAAATCATCAATCGCTTGCTGAATCAAAACGGAGAATTTCGTATAGAAACTTGGATCATCGTCCATATTCTCGGTAATCCGTTTCTTCATTTCATGCGCAATAATATCCGCTCTGGCAGCTGTACTTTTATAAACACCAAATATTTTTTCATCTTCTTTGAGCTGCATAAATTCTTTGTCTTCAAAGATATTAACCGGTTGATTTAATTGGATAACTTCGTCTGCATGGATTTGTGTGTCCAAAAGCTTTTTGATCTTGGGTTCATATTCCCAGTAATTGATCTTCTCTGCGTAACGAAGCCTAACAGAAGATCTCATGTTTTCATACTTTTTTAATTCAGATCGGTACAAAGCAATTGTCTCCTGTGTTGTATCGGTCCAAAAGCTCTCAGATGATAAAGCTATAGATAGCGTTTTGGCATAAATTGTTAAGAGCTGATAGAATTTTTCTCTGATCTCCTCATCAGCCAAATAGCGTTCGTATTCTTCTAAATCATTCTTGTTTTTTATAGGGCTAAAAAGATCACATAAATTGGAATAACGCTGTGGCAATGTCTCAATTTCAGATTTAATTGATGCTAATGTTCCCTCAATATCATCTTTATCATAGCCTTCAAATTCACTATAAAGAGTCAAGGCCTTATCTAGTTCTCCCAAGACATTGGCATAATCGATAATATATCCGAATTCTTTGCCTTCATGTAAACGATTAACCCGGGCAATGGCCTGTAAGAGCGAGTGCTCTTTCAAGGTTTTACAAAGATATAACACGGCATTGCGAGGTGCATCAAAACCGGTAAGCAGTTTATCAACAACAATAATGATCTCCGGTTCCGTACCATTCTTGAAGCGATTGATCAACTGTTTATTATACTCTTCTTCCGAACCGAATTGTGCCATCATCTGTTTCCAAAAACGAATTGTGGCATCTTTTGATTCTTTGTTAACTTCATCATATCCTTCCCGGGTATCGGGTGATGAAATTAAAACTTCTGACGATACCATGTCAATTTCATTTAAATATTCCCGGTATTTAATTGCGGCGGCTTTACCCGGCGCAACAAGCTGAGCTTTAAATCCCGAACCTTGCCAGTTAGCACGGTAATGCTCCGAAATATCAAAGGCGTTCATGTAGATGACACTATCGGATTTATTCAGCATTTCTGCTCGGGCATATTTTCGTTTTAAATCAGCTTTTTGCTCTATACTCAAATCATAGGTATGCCGTTCAAACCAAAGATCAATGGCTTCTTTGTTTTGTTTCAGATTTACCATTCGGCCTTCATACAATAAAGGAACTACAGCTTTGTCTTTGACTGCCTGCTTAATGGAATAATGCGGATCGATCAAACCATCAAATTTTTCCAGTGAATTCCTGTCTTTTTTCAACAGGGGCGTTCCGGTAAAACCGATGTAACATGCCTTGGGAAATAGCTGTCGCATACGGGCGGATAAACTTCCATATTGTGTGCGGTGACTTTCATCAACAAGAATAAATACATTAGCCGATTCTTCGACACCCTTACTGTACTTGATGGCATTATCAAATTTATGGACAAGCGTTGTAATGATGCCTTTTTTCTCATTTTGGATCAATTTTTGGAGATTCTTGCCTGAAGTTGCCCGGCTGGGCTCCAATCCGCAGGCAATAAAGGTGTTTTCTAACTGTTTATCAAGATCGTCCCTGTCTGTGACCAGAACAATACGCGGATCTAAAACATGATGATCCAAAGCAAGATTTCGTGCCAACATGACCATGGTTAGAGATTTACCCGATCCCTGAGTATGCCAGATAATGCCGCCTTGGCGTCGTCCATCCCCATCGGTCTTTTTAATGCGTTCCAGGGTGGCTTTGATGACAAAATACTGCTGATAGCGGGCGATCTTTTTAATGCCATTATCAAAAACCGTATATTTCCAACTTAGTTCCAGTAGTCGTTCGGGTCGACAGAGCGAAAACAGCGCTTCATCTTGCGCACTTATCATGCGATCGCCTTGAAGGGTGGCTTTGTGAATATCCAGATCATTTTCAATCTGCCGCAATGTATCTTCAGGAATCTTTTTATTGACCAGTGCTTGTAATTTTTGTTCTTTTCTGCTTCCCTCTTCCATATCCAGTTCTTTCCAAACGGACCAAAATTTTTCTTTGGAACCCACGGTAGCATATTGATGCGAATTTTTGTTTACCCCTATTAATAGCTGTGTAAAAGTAAAAAGCTGCGGAATATAATCTTCACCTTGGTTTCGGATATTTTGTGATACCGCCTGTTTTAACTTTTCCTTGGGCGATTTGCATTCTATAACCACAAAAGGAATCCCATTGACGAATAAAATGATATCGGGACGGGCGGTCCCCAAATTGCGATTACGCTCTACAGAAAACTCAACTGTTACATGAAAAATATTCCGCTCGGGATGCTCCCAATCTATATAATTCAGGGTGAAACTTTTATTATCACCATCAAAGCTCTGCTCCAAAGAAGTACCCAGCGTGATCAGATCATAGATCTTTTCATTGGTTTTGATCAGTCCATCGTACTTCACACTTTTAAGCTTTTGAATGGCCGAGAGAATATTTTCTTCGCTGAAACGATATTGCTCATTTTTATAGTGTATGCGATTGATCTTTTTTAATTGATCGTATAAAATTCCCTCAAGCAATACCTGCGATTCTTTCCCTTGGCGCTGTTGCTGGGCATCTTTCACGGAGATATAATGATACCCCATATTGAGCAGGACTTTAACTGCCGGCAGTTGGGAAAGATGTTTTTCGTTGATGATGAGTTGATTCATTTTTTATGTTATCCATTGGCAATTAAATTAATAATCTCTAAAATATCATCCGACAAATACTCCATCGCATCCAACTCACAGAGTCTATTCAATACCGAGATCATGAGTTTGTCTTCTTTTTTGTACTGCTTAAGAAAATCGAATTTATTCATAAAGATCTTTGCCAGTTCATGTCCTTGTTCTCCTATAAAAGCATCCGGGTAAGACAGTTTTTTACCAGCACAGTGTATGCTTATTTCACTACCACTTTTAACATTCAAAAAATCTGTCATTTCCTGAAGATATTGATTCAAATTTTCACTTGTTAATAAATCAACATCCGAGGGAGAAGATATCTGAGTGACTTTCCATTGAAAAATATCTGTGAAATAATCAATATTATCTAAGGAAGTGAATAATGTTCTAAGTAGAACTAGAGGATCGAAAATATAATTCTCAATGCTGTAACGTTTTAAAGTTAAAATGCCATCTTCTTGAGATTCGGGTTTATTATCTTTATCAATGATACCGAAAATTCGCTTATTTCCATGTTCTCTCAGCTGTTTGACCATTTTTTTAACAATTGAACAACTACCGGTATTTGCATTGCCCTTACTACCGGACGAAATAAAGGCAAGATCGATCTCTGTCGGAACCAACCCTTTCTTTTTATAAAAATGATACAATTTTGTATAGATCTTTGCATCAATATCGCTTTCAACAAATACTTGCTTTGTATTCTCGGGATCCAATGAAATGGTGTTTACACCCTCAAGCAACAAGTCAATAGCTTCACGCTGGTTCCACTGAGATATCTTGTGTTTTCCATCGGTTTTATCAAGGACAAAAATGGAGTCCTTGGGTGCAAGCGCTACAGTGGTCGGCGAATGCGTGACCATGATCACTCTAAGTTTATATTGTTCAACAAAGACTTCTCGGATCGCCCTAAGCAGAGAAGCGATAACCGACGGATGCAAAGTAGAATCGATCTCATCGAGAAGCAACAGTTCAGGAAGTTTTGTGTTTTGTTGTTGAATATAAATAAGGTAGCATAAACCCATTAAAGCTTTTTCCCCCGAGGAAAGATCACGGCTATAGAGTTTAAACCCGTCTTTACTAATTAAAAACTTGTCAGTGGCTGCACCTCGATCTTTTGGAAGATTTATTGGCAAAGCTTCATAAGCGGATTCGTTTAATAAATTGTTGTTATTATACGCAATGATGAGCTTCTCAAATATCTTCCAAGGGGGAGTATGCGTTTTTCTGTATTCATTAGCATCAACAGCAACCTTGTTTTTTTTATCACTCTTATATATTTCATTAAAACGATCTCTGAAAAATTTCAACTCGTTTTCCAAATAGTTCCTGCAACCCGAATAAAATTGATCGCCCAAAGAACTGTCGGTAAACTTCTCATATTTCTTTTCATTCTCAATATAATCCGAATCCTCTCTTTCATCATTTTGGAGACATGACGAATCATTGCTCCATCTGTCATAGGTGAAAGTACTAAAATCAAAATACACGCTGCTATTTATTCTTTTGTCTGAATTTTCGGAAAAAACATGAATTTCTCTTCCAATTTTTTGATGGGAATTATTATCTTTTATACCATTCATCATCTTCAGCAACTGCGTTTTCCCCGCCCCGTTCTTACCGGTAATGAGTGTGAAATCCGGCAGTGACTCTTTGCACGCTAGATGTTTAATGGATTTGTATTTGTTGATGAGTTTGAGTTTCATGCTTTTACCTCAATTGCTCTATAAAGTGAGGTGTCATTATTAATATTAATACTCGTTGTATGTTCTTTTTTGGGTTCTTGAATCGGTTTTTCACTATTTATTCCTGTGCAGATTTGAAATCCAAGAATAACAATAACAATTAATAATGGAATGCCATAAAACCACCATAATGTTTTTGAAAACATTATTTTACATTTAGAATCAACTTTTTCATCAAATCTTGTTGGATTTAGATCATATAGCATATCATCATTATCTTTTTTTCTTTCAATTAATATCCATTTATACATTTCTCTATACTTTTTTTCCGTTTGAAGAAAGAAAGCATCCAAATACCAAAAACAAAACAATGGAATAATAAGAATTGCTGTTATCATATAATTGTCAATGGATTTCTCTGTTAATGCTAAAACACCAGCGACAATTGTGAGTGTCCAACCTTTGATTAAAAATGAATTATGAGCCATTCGAGAAATACACGATTGAATAAGATCAATCTCTTTATGGATGATGTTGGTTGTCAATTTAGTCATAATACCTCCTAATCAACTTTCTTGGTGATGTCATAATCTGAAATATTCTCGTTACAATTTATAGCAACTTCTAAATAGTAATTTGGGTGGTTCTTGAAATCTTCCCATTTAACAGAATGAATATATGAGTGATCTTCATAGAATACCACCTCATCATTTGAGCAAATTCTTTTCTCAGGCGAAAGAGCATTAAACATATTTTCTTTTAGAATTTTAAAAAGTTTCTCAGTATGCCATTTTGTGCAACATTCTGAACAACATGTCTTTTGCTCAACAAAATAACGGTAAGATCCACTTCTATCCGGCAATACAACTGCTAATAAAGCATTTGTTTGACTGGTCCTACAGTTCCGGGTGTGTTCTTTTAGCGAATAAGAAATTTCCCAAGGAATCCATTGATCATCTTCAGGATTGCATGTTTCTTTCAAATTTGGAGAGATTATAACGATTGTTATACTGCTGTCATAAATTTTATCCCGTAGTTTTGAAGCAATTGTTGAATCTTTGAAATTGCTTAAATCTTCGCCATCAGCTTCACCTTTATTAATGTGATCATCTTCCTCTAATATTTCCTGTAGTAAATCAACATAATCTCTTACCCTTGTCATTGTTTGAGTTATAGCCTCACTCCACATATCTTTTAAAGGATAAACATTAGAATCGCTATATTTATATGATACAAATATTTTTTTACCCATTTCTACTCTCCTGTAAATTAGAATCATTTAGTATAATTGAGTGTCGTTCATCAGGAAACGATATTTGATAATCTGATACACCATAAGTCTGAATTGTTTTATAAAGTTTTAAATATTCGTTACCAAAAACGCTATTACCATCAGTGGTAGTTGGAATAACATAAATATCTTGATGTATCGCATCAGCATAACCAATTTCCCAAGGGCACCAAGTGGATTTCATTGAATTCTCGGTAACTAAATAAAAGAAAATATCTGCTTTTTCAATTCTTTTTTGAAGTTTAATTGCCGTTTCTTTGTTGGGGGTATCTGGCATTGTTTGATCAGTCCAGTCTATATATAGTTCAATTCCCTCTTGATGGAAAATGGTTCTTAATCCTAAAACTAAATCCTTATCTTTATGACTGTGGCAAAAGAATGCTGTCTTTTTTCTTTGCAAGCTTTCATTAAAATATAATAAATCTAAATTGTCACTATAATCCTCAAAACTTCTACGCAAACGATTTTGATAAATAATCATTCTTTCACCCTCCAAACCCCAGTCAACAACTTCTGCATGAGACCGCGTTTTTGTGTTTTAAGCTTCTTTACTAATTCTTTTAATTTATCAATTTCTCGCTCAGCTGAATTAAATATTTTACCAATTGTTTTTTGTTGAGATATGGGTGGAACCATTATTTCAATTTTTCTGAAACTGTTTTGTGAAATCACATAACGCTGACCACTACCATCACAAAGTTTCTGAGCTTGTTTATAAAATATATTACTTTTGAAAGCGTACGCCCTAAATAGCATATCCCAGTTTTCTTTTAACCTTAACCTAACAATATGATAACTATAAACGGCATCCGGAATATCTTCCATCGCAACAGAAGAATTTCCAATATCATAGTTTACTTCAGAAGAAGGAGTAAAAAAAATATCTCCTTTTTTGACTTGGCATTTTTCAACTTTAGCTTTTGTTGCGGTGACCTGATGGCTTAAATCTGTTGAATAAATATAATTCCTCCGATAAACATCAAGGTAGTTAACAAGTCTGACAGGGATTTCACCATTAATGATTTTTTTATCTACACCAGCAGATAAAATTTCACCAATTTCACTTATTGTAACCGTTCTCCAATCATCTTTAGGTTTATTAATCAGTTCATCCACCAACCACTTAAATCTCTTCTCCTTCGCCTCAATCAGCTTCTCCGTTTTCTCGATCGCTTCATCCCAGGTGGCCAGTAGCTTGGCAATGGCGCGTTGTTCGGGGAGAGAGGGGAGCAAAACTTTAATATTGTCAAATGTTTTTATACTAAGGTTAGGTGGATCTGTACCTAGTAAATCAGATTCAATTTTATATGCAATTACTTTTGTTCTGAGTATTTGAAAAAGGAAATCTTTCTGAACAAGATTATTGGGTAGAATTCGACCAACACGTTGATTTAATAAGCTTGGTGAGTCTTCATTTGAAAGTCGAGCAATTTTCAATCTTCCCTGAAGTAACGGTCGGGTCATTGCTACAACTATATCACCTTCATTCAAGCAAACATTTTTGTAAATATTCTTAAAAGATTCCGGTAAAAAACTTTGATCATTCCATTTAACTTCGTTAAAACCGACATTAGCAATCTTTAGCCATCTAATTCCATGCTTTGAGGAATCTTCACTTTTGAATGCTGCGCCACCTTGAATTCTAAATAATTCTGATGCCTTAATATATTTCCAATTATCCGGAATATTTCTCATTTAAGCACTTTCTTTAATTCTTTTTCTAAGTCTTTCATTAAATCTCCTGCAACTTTTTCACCCCAGATTTCGGCTTCTTTGTTTACGACTCTCATCATTGAATCGTAATCATTCAAGCGACCACAATTGGCACATTTTAACATATCACCGGATTGAGGTTCATAATTTTCCTCCGGGATCTCAAATTGCGTAGAGGTACAAAACAGGCATTTTAATTCTGTCGTTGTTTCATGTTCCATCTTAAGCTCCCAATCCCAATAGTGTCATTATAGCATTCCCACCCAATCCAAGAGCCGTTCCAACCAGTGGATGTTCCAAAAATGCTTTCATCCGACTTTTGGCTTCTTGCTTCTGTTCTTCCGGTGCATTGGCATCATTGATATTTTCGATCAGTTCTTTGAAAATAATTTCAATGTTTTGAGTGTTATGGCTGCCAATTTGAGTATTGCCATCAGCATTTAATGTTCCAATATTGATTTGTGAGGATGTTTCAGTTGGTATGTCTTTTTCCATAGTAGCAGAAACAGCACGCCCTTGACCGTATTCGGTTAAACTCAGATCCTTTAATTCACCACTGTTAGAAGTATACTCTAAATATTTCCTTGAAATGCATATTCTTGCTATCAATGTAAGTTCATTAGCTTCAATTTCATGTTTATCAATAAATTTTATTGTATCCTCGCCATTTTCAGAAAAATCAAAGCTTACTAAATTGATAGTTCTTCCAATATCTTCAATTACGTCATTAGTAAATATCAATAGTTTATCAATCCACTGTTCTTTTTCTTGTCTGTCCATTTTACGCCTCCCCCTTCTTAGGTAATTCACTTTCTTTGATCATTTTCTTTTCATCGCGTTTTACCCGGCGCTCAAGTTTCTTGATATCTTCTTCTGGGGGTAAGTCTTCGGGACGAATTCCTCTGCTTTCAAGCATGTCTCTTACACTTTCATTGTTCTGAACGTGCTCCCCTGTTATATCTTTTTCTCCCTGAAGATCCTGTTCATTAATATTGTGATTGCTCATTTCCGTTGCCAAATTCTTAGCAGCAATGGTTACCGTAGGGAGAAAGTCTGCCAAAGGGCGATTCTCTGGGGCGCTTAATTTGCTTTTCATGTCTTTTGTTGTATTGCCACCAAATAAAGCCATATCTCCTTTTGAGCGAATACGAGCAAAGCCTTTTTCATCTACCCCTCGTTCATATATATTCTTAGAAAGTTCGGTTTCGGCACTTGTCAGTTTCTTTCTGGCTTTTATGCGCTCCTGTAAACGAAGCCGTTCTTCCACTAATTCCTGCTTGCGCGTTTGTAAGGCAAAATAGGTCTGAGCAAACGCAATCTCATCCTTTCGGGGATCGCCGTTTTCAGCTATTAAATAGCATGCATATCTGGTAAGTATTATATCCTCAACCGGACGTTCAACACCTGAACCAATGGGGACCATTTTACTGACGTCAGTAAAATGGTTATCAATTGGAATTTTAGAATTCAAACAAGCTACTTTTGCTCTATTTATTACCTCTTTAAAGTTCTGCCATTTGACATATCCAAGATTCCCCATTAAATCTCTGGCATACCAGTATTCTATATTTGCATCGGGAAATACATGCAGGATTGAGTCAAACGAATCCCTTAATGTTGTTATTTTGTTATTATCCATTTATCCTTTCCCTCTTTATCTAATAGATTATGATTTATCAGTTTAAATCGGACCTAATGGGTAGCATCTCGTGCATCTCCACGAAATGGTTTTCATTTTCCTGATCGCTACTTTTCCGCTGGCTTCCGGAACCCAATACAACCATTTTCACCAGATGGTGAAAATGGTTGTCGATAGCTTGTCCTGAGTTTTCACAGGCAGTTTTTGCTTTTTCAATTAAAGGGAAGAACTTTTCCCACCTCGAATAAGCTAAAGCATGCTGCAGATCCCGGGCATACCAAAATTCATTCCCGTTCTCATTGATGTGTTTTAATTCATCAAATGTTTTGTTGTGTTGTTCTTCCATGTCTTTTTCTTTCATCGTCACCCTCGTTGTTTGCTTAAAACTCACTTCCCGACCATTTTGCTGGCGTCAGCAATATGGTTTTAAAAGTAGATCAAAATTTTCACTTCTGTATTTCTTTTAATTTCTGTGCCATTTGCACACGCACAAGAGCCAGTTCTTTTTCCAGTTCTTCGATCTCGGTTTGAACAACATCAATATCAATTTCTTCCTCTTCTTCAAAGGTATCCACATAGCGGGGAATATTTAAATTAAAGTCGTTTTCTTCAATTTCTTTAAAGCTGACCAGATGAGCGTATTTTTCTACGTTCTTTCTTGTTTTGTAAGTTTTAAAAATTTTATCCAAATATTCTTCTGCCAGTATGTTTTGATTTTTACCGGGAAGAAAATCCTTACTGGCATCAATAAATAACACATCCTTCTTGCTCTCTTCCACACCTCCACTTTCGCGAGCCCGGTCAAAGACAAGAATGGCTACAGGAATAGAGGTGGTCGGGAAGAGATTAGCCGGTAAACCGATCACTGCATCTAAAAGATTTTCTTCTATCATTTGCTGACGGATGCGTCCTTCGCGAGCCCCGCGAAACAATACGCCATGGGGCACGACAACCGATACCCGACCTTCTTTTTCAAGCGCGGTCTCAATCATGTGCGTAATAAATGCCCAGTCACCCTTGCTCTTGGGCGGTACTCCGCGCCAGAAACGATTGAATCTGTCACTCTCTGCATTTTCGGCTCCCCATTTATCTAAACTAAAGGGTGGGTTCGCCACAACACAGTTGTATTTGATAAGCTTATCATCTTCAATTAAAAGCGGACTGTTCAAGGTGTCGCACCACTCAATGCGGGCAGAATCGAAATTATGCAAAAACATGTTCATGCGACATAAGGCCCAGGTGCTTCCATTGGATTCCTGTCCGTATACGGCAACATTATCCGATCCAATCTCATAGGCTGTTTGCACCAATAATCCGCCGGAACCACAAGCGGGATCACAAACCTTGTCCCCGGGTTTTGGCTGAGCCAATTTTGCCACTAATTTTGTTACATTTAGAGGTGTAAAAAACTCACCCGCTTTTTTACCTGAATCCGAGGCAAAGCGCTCGATCAAATAAATATAGGTGCTTCCAATTACATCTTCCGAGATCCTGCTTGGGCGTAAATCCAATTGCGGTTTATTAAAGTCTTCAAGCAACTGTTTGAGACGTCTGTTCCGATCCTTGGTCTGCCCAAGATTTGGTTCCGAATTAAAATTGATATTTCGGAATACTTTCTCAAGTTTTTCCTTATTTGCATCCTCTATTTGATCCAATACAATATTGATCAGTTCGCCAATATTTGTATGACTGCGGCGTTCATATAAACTCTGATAATTTGCCCTGAACGCATCTATTGTCTTGCTCGGATCCGCAGGATCTTTTAATTCAACCATCGGCAAAATAAAGCGCTCTCTATTTAGGCGACGAAGAATACGGGCATCATCATGTCCAAATTCCTTTTGATAATTTTCGTAATGTTCTTGCCAGACATCCGAGATATACTTCAAGAAAAGCATGACCAGAATGTAATCTTTGTATTGAGCAGGGTCCACAACCCCACGAAAAGTATCACATGCCGACCAGGCGGCCGCGTTTATGTCTTTTTGATTAACCTTATTACTCATCTATTTCTCCTTGCGCACACCCTTAAAAGGCGTACCGTCTGATTTTTGATCCATAAACTTGCCGGTCGTGACATCTCGTTTCACAAATCGTCCATTTTGAGGATTAAACACTTGTGATCTTTCTTTTACGGCTCCTTTACGAGCTCCGTCTCCATAGGGTTTGTTCTTTGCCATATTATCTTCCTCTTCTTATTATATTCATCAACAAAGTCGTAACTTTTTGCTCTTGTCTTTCCATACGTTTTTTTTCAAGTATTTGCCCGCGATTTTGCAAATTAATGATATCAATGATCTTTTTCTGCGTCTCTGTACTTGGAATTTCCACAGGAAGGGCCTCAAGCGCTTGTCGCGAGATCATCCCACCGTGAGTTCCCTCTTGTCGCATATTCAAGTAGCGTTGAGATGTGGCCTGATTGATAAACCAGCATAAATATTCCGGTAAAACCACCGTTTCATTAACACGAATTCTTAATAATGGCGCAGCTACGATTGCATCGCTGGGTTTTTGATCCAAAATCGCTGCTGTATTCGTTACACCTCGTGAGCGAAAGATCAGATCACCTTTTTGAACCAAATGCTTGGGGTCCAAAGGCAACATGTCAATTTTTTGCACACGGTCGCAATCAACCCGATTATCCGAATTCAGATCCTTCATCTGGATTACCGGCAGCACCCCGTCAACTTTGAATTCCAGCCGGGTGCGAAAGGGATACCCCATTTGAACTTCCGCTATGTCTTTTAATTTCTTTTTCATCATTCCAATTCATATTTTTAAGCTATCCTTAATATAATACATTCTTTGAATAAAGTCAAGAATTGTTTGTCGTAATCCGTTTACTACATTCTATATAATGAAATATGTCATTAATTGTGGCCCAAATATTTATTAATAATTATTCCGGCAAGTAAACCATATTCATATATTTACAGTGGAGGATAAAATATGAATAAATGGATTTGGCAGGGGATAATTTTTACTTCAATAATTGCTTTAGGTTTAATTGATGATATTGTCTTAGGAATTGTTGCAGGTATATGGGCAACATGGACAGCCTTATACGCATGGAAAAAGTCAAAACTGTTACCACTTCAGCTTGGAACAATCGTATTGGCTGCTGTTATTTGTGTCATAATAAAGCGAATAGTGCTAATATAATTTCTTCTGTTTTTCTTTGATCTATATCAACAACATTGAATTCAATTTCAAGAATAGCTTATACTGTTTTCAAGATGATCGATAACCGCTCGTCAATCTCAAGAAAAGTCCGGCATTTCAACATGGTGTGACAAGAAGAAATTAATAATGTGTTTAAGTGTCGTTTTAATTCAATAATTCAGGGAATACTCCTTTTAGTTTAAGTTGTTTTTTATATAAATATAGTTGAGATTTTTCTTTTTTCAGGCTTAAGAAAAACATCTTCACTTTTCTCTCTACACCCTACTCCGAACTCTCCACACCGAACTCCCCTACTAATGTCCGCTCATCAACCATTTGGAATTCTCTCTCCGTTCGACCAACCCGAAAGGTCTTCGCTCACGTCTCACGTTTTGCTCTTGTCTTTACGCCCTATTTATTCAACCCCGCCAACCTACGCTCTTTGAGCTTCGGCTGGCAAGCTGGGGTTGTGGATTTTGTGGCATTTCTGTTCCCCGGGTTTCACCCAGGGCTACAAAGGTGCGACCCCTCTGGGGTCATTGTTTGCTTTTTGCAAAAAATATATTCGTGGCTTCTTGTTACTTTGTGTCTTTACACCTTCGCCCCGAAACGTCGGGGCTACGGTGCACAAGTGTGTGAGGTAAAAGAAGTTGATGGTTGAGAGTTTGAGGTTAAGAATTAAATATTTTATAATTACTATTTACTGTTCAGCAACATGAATAGATCTCTCCACTTCGTCTGTCGGTTGACTGACTACGGTCGAGATGACAATATTTATCGTTCATAGTTTATCATTTATCGTTTCTTTATCTTTATTCTTTTGCCTTTAATCTTTAATCTTCTAAATTACTTTCATGAACAACATCACCGAAATTCTAGCTCCCGCGGGAGATATGCAAAAACTCAAAACGGCGTTTGCCTTTGGCGCCGACGCTGTATATGCGGGAATCCCAAAATTTTCTTTACGAACCCGCGAAGCGGGATTCTCTCATGAAAATCTTAAAGAAGCTATCGATTTCACTCACACCATTGGCAAAAAGCTCTACCTCACTTTAAATATTTACCCTCACAATTTAAAAGTCGATTCATTCCTAAAGGAACTTGATACCATTGCACCCATGGGTGCTGATGCGCTAATCATGGCGGATCCGGGCATGATCGCGATGGCTCGTAAAGCATATCCCGATATTCCCATTCATTTATCGACACAATCCAATACCGTAAACTGGATGTCAGTTGCTTTTTGGCGGGATCTTGGTGTTAAACGAGCTATTCTGAGCAGAGAACTGCGCTTGGACGAGATAAGCGAAATGCATGAAAAAGTTCCGGATATTGAATTGGAGACTTTCGTCCACGGCGCTATTTGTATTTCTTATTCAGGTAGATGTTTGATCTCCAATTATCTACATGGGCGAGATGCAAATCAGGGTACCTGCACAAACAGTTGCCGCTGGGAATATAAATTGGGTTATGAAAAGGGTTCTTTGCTTGACATTGAAAAAACGCAGGAACCCTATGAATACGATACTCCTCCTCCCGAAGGTTTCTATGTCAAAGAAAGTCATCGCCCGGATGACCGTTTCCCCATAAATGAAGATGAACACGGCACTTATTTGATGAACTCCAAAGATCTCTGTGCCATCGAACTGATCCCCGATATTTTAAAAGCGGGTGTTTGCAGTCTAAAAATTGAAGGCAGAACAAAATCAGCCTATTATGCCGCAATGACATCCCGCTCATATAAGCGTGCTTTGAACGATCATCTTGCCGGCAAGGAATTTGATCCTGAAAATCTGCGCGATCTGATGCGTTTAAGCAACCGTACTTACACTAGCGGCTTTTATTCCCGCAATCCGAGACAGTACGGGGAAAACACCGAAGATGGTTATTCGGGCGGTACAGGTGAAGCTGTTTGCGGTGTGATACGTGATTATAATCCACAAACAAATATCGCCGAGATCGAAGTTAAAAATCGTTTCCTCCCGGAAGAAGAACTTACTTTGATCACCCCCAACGAAGATACTGTATTTAAATTGGACGCCATTCTAGATAAACATGGCAGCAAACTTGAGGCCGCTCATGGCGGAGCTCGGAATGTTTGGATCAAATTACCCAAAAATCCGGGTGAGTTTGCGTTCTTACGAAAAAGAATTAGTCTATAATAATTTTTGTGGATAATGAACAAAGGAACAGGCATGCCTGTTCCCTACACATTTCACGTTTTACGTCTTACGTTTTACGTCTTACGTTTTACCAGCCTGCGCCAAGGCTTCGGCCGGCAGGCGTCTCACGTCTTTTTATTTTAACATCATGATCTTTTGTATTTTTACCTGCTCACCCGATTGCACGCGGATCAAATAGACCCCTGAACTTAATGAGGGTTCGTTGATATGCACATTATAATTTCCCGGTATATGGTCTTTGCTTACCAATGTTCTGATGATCTTACCGGAAATATTCAACAGATCAATTCTTACATGTTCGTTTACATCAATAGTATAAGGGATAGTACACTGAGGATTAAAGGGATTGGGATATGCGGCATCCATCTGGATACCCTCGGGTAAATATATTGTTCTGAGATAATCAACATGCTTGATCTCTTCCATGTGATATGAGATATCCGAAAGCAGGTAAGTATATTCTTTTGCCGGTTCTACATTCGTATCGGTGAATTCATAATCATGCATGTCAGTTGTGGTCCCTTGTCCGCGCAACTCATCATTATACGCGTATGAAGATATCTCTTCAAAAATACCATCATTTTCTTTTCTATAAATCTTGTAACCAAGATTTTCGACTTCTGATGCTGTTTGCCAATTTAATTTAACGGCATTATTTTGTTGTTCAACATTAAATGAGTTTAATGAAATTGGCAGGGGTATATCAGAAGACACATAGCGGATCTGAGAAAATCCTACCAAGGATTTCTTGATCGTAATATTATTAACAGTGGTTGTTTTTATTTTAAGGGTAATGGTCGAATCGGGGCCATCTACACTGAACAATCCAACTCCGCAGGCCGCCCCCACATCCGTACTACTTGAAAGACGACGTTTTACCGTTAAATTTGGATTGAGCGAACTCCCAACAAAAACGCCCAGTTCAACGTCATCTCCATCTGCATTGGCTGTGGAAAGAGATGTTGAGAACTCCAAATAATAATACCCGTAAGCGCTCGTTGAGTTCAGGCTGAATACATTAGAATTCAGCTCCCACAAATTTGCACTGTTCAGGGTATAATCCCCCACTGTTGTCCACGTATCCGCAGCAGTAATGGTCACGCTTTCATCACTTGTGATCTTCATTCCTCCAATGGCGTTGGGCATAGTATCTCCCAATTTAAATAAGGATAAAGTCGCTTTTTCTATGCTTAGATTGTAGCTTGAGTTACTGGACTTACCCTCCAGGCTCATCACGTCCTCGTCGGAGATGCTTACAAGACCACCGGCTGATATATTCCCTATATCCGAACTGCTTGTCGAACGGCTCGCCATGATATTGGTAGATCCGTTCACGCCATTCTTTACAAGTTCAAATGTAAATAGACCCGGGCTCGTTTCCTGACCACCACCCGTAAAACTTATGGAATAGGACATATAATAAAGTACAGCGGAACCGGAATTTGCGGTCAGATCACTCGTACCGAATGTCCATCCGTTTATCTCGGAGATCGCCGAAAAACCTGTAAGTTTAGCAAAAGCAGTACCTAGGGGGCTATACGTGGAAGTCGAATTAATATGCATACCCGCATAAAGATTTTCCGGGTTTTGAGCGGCCGGACAAACGGAAATTTGTGCATATACGGGAGTAAATTGTGAGTCTTCCAAACTGGATTTAACAACCATTTGTACCGTTTGCCCCTGAGTAATGGAGGCCATAAAGATCCCGGATATATTACCGTCATCTTTTCGCGCGTTTGAGATACTTCGTGTAAAAACCGGTTCAATGGGTAGTGCCCCGCCAATGGAAATCCCAATATACCAAACAGTTGCGGTAGCGCTAAAGCTCAAAGAATATTTTATACAATAACTTCCTTCTACGGCAGGATCGTTTGCAGCTGTCAAAACATTATCTGCATAGGACCAGTATGTTGATGTAGTGGTTTCAACAAAATCATCGGCGGATCCGTCTCCCACATTGGTCCAGGTTGTTCCCACGCTGTTCGTGCCCGATCCATCTGTTATATGGATAAAAGCATATTCTTGTGCCATAAGAGATGAAAACATTAGGCAAAACAAAAATAATACTCCTAAGTAGGGTCGTCTTACCTTGTTGTGAGAGAAAGTAATCATAATACCTCAGTTTTTCTATTGTAATAGTAGTATGATTATGGGCTATTGCCAACGCAATTATTGGTATTTATTTAGTTAAGTTCTTGTGTCTATTAAATTTATACCTGTTATATAACTTATCCATTCAGTACTTTAAGTAATTGTTTTTTATGACATAAATCAGAGAACCCCCGCCGAAGCGAGGATCCTCCTATTGCCTGAAAGGTGACAAAAATTCTTGTCGCGAGTCGCGAGTCGACAGTCGATGTATCGATGTGTCGATAATCGTTAGTACCGACGTGATGCATCACGTCGTTACTTTACTCATATCTTAACGCTTCTATGGGGTCAAGGGATGCTGCTTTATATGCCGGATATGACCCAAAAATCAAGGCAATAGCGGAACAGACAACTATCCCAATAATTGCCCAATCCCAAGGAAAGACAACTGATATTTTTAAAAGAAGCGCAACGACATTTCCGGCTAATACACCTAAAAATACTCCGATTACCCCACCCATTTCAGTTAGAATAATGGCCTCTAACATAAATTGATAAAGAATATCTCTGCGTTTAGCACCCAAACTTTTCCTTACGCCGATCTCGCGAGTTCTTTCCGAAACGGTTACTAACATGATATTCATGATGCCAATACCTGAAGCTAAAAGCGCAATAGAAGCAATGATCCCGGCTGCGATCTTAATCGCTGCTGTCATCTTGTTGAAATTGTCAATAAGCGATGCATTTGTCCAGGTTTCAAAGCTGTTTTCTTCACCAAACTTATCCCCACGAATAATTCTAAGTTCATTAATCACTTCTTGCATGCCTTCTTCAAACTGATCTTGATCTACAACTGTAAAACAGTAGTTCAATGATGTAAAACTTGCCTGACCGTAATATTTAAAATAAGTAGTTAAGGGAATATATGACCGGTTATCCTTAGATTGTCCAAATTGTTGCCCTTTTCGTTCCGAAACACCGATCACCCGGTATTTTACACCATCGATCTTAATATCTTCACCCACAGGATTTCTGTTGGGGAAAAGCACATCGACCACATCGTATCCAAGCACGATGACGTGTGAACCATTGGTTTCATCAAGATGTGTGATCATGCGACCCATATCTATTTTAAGGTTATTAGTGAATTCCCAGTTATGTGTTATGCCCGCAACAACAATGTTTGGTTTTGTTTCTTTGTCTTTGTAGCGAAGGATTTTTCCATAATTCCAGTCCTCTGCCGTAGCATAGTCAACTATTTTCAGTCTTTCTGCCAATCGTTTAAAATCCCGATAATCCAGGTTTTTTCTGCTACGATATTTCCATCGGGTATTCCCCATGTTCATATTTGGATATTTCTGGACCTGGAAAGTCCCGGCTCCTAAGCCACCCATGTTATCCTCAACTGTTTGCTGAAGAACGTTGATCGCGGTCATAACACCAATGATCGAGAAGATGCCGATGACAACTCCCAATAATGTCAGGAACGACTTTAATCTGTTTTGTTTGATCGAATCGCGTGCCGATCGCCAAATTTCTTTAAAATTCATTGCTATCCCTTATTCATATCTTAATGCTTCAATTGGGTCCAGTGATGCGGCCTTATATGCCGGATACGACCCAAAGATCAATGCTATACCTGAACACACTACAAGTCCGATGATGGCCCAGTCCCAAGGAAAAACAAAGGACATATCCGCCACGATCGCAACAACATTTCCGGCAATGATCCCTAGGATCACCCCTATAATACCTCCTATTTCAGTCAAGATCAACGCCTCGAACATAAACTGAAATAGCACATCGCGCCTTTTTGCTCCCAAACTTTTTCTTACACCAATCTCGCGAGTCCGTTCGGAAACGGTCACCAACATAATATTCATAATTCCAATACCCGATGCCAACAAAGCGATCGAAGCAATAATTGCAGCTGCGATCCTGATAGCTGATGTCATTTGATTAAAGCTGTTGATCAACGAGGCGTTTGTCCAAGCCTCAAAGCTATCTTCTTCACCCGGGCGATCCTCTCTGATAATACGAAGTTCATTAATCACTTCGCGCATTCCTTCTTCGAATTTATCTTGGTCCAGGATCGTAAAACAATAATTCAAAGAAGTGAAATTTGCCTGACCATAGTATTTAAAATAGGTCGTCAAAGGCATATACGCCCGGTTGTCCATAGAATTACCAAACCGTTGTCCTCTTTCTTCGGCAACACCAATAACCCTGTATTTCACACCGTCAATTTTAATATCCTCACCGATTGGATTGATATTCTGAAAAAGGATATCTGCTGCTTCAGATCCCAGAACAACAACATGTGATGCATTTTCCTCATCGATCTGAGTGATCATGCGCCCAATATCAACTCGAAGATTATTTGTAAACTCCCAATTATGCGTGATCCCGGCAATAAGCATATTGGGTTTGGTAGATTTGTCTTTATACCGGAAAGTATTGTTCCACCTCCAATCCTCTGCTGTTGCATAGTCAACGATCGTCAATCGCGGAAGAAGTCGTTTAAAGTCTTTATAATCCAGGTTTTTTCTACCTTGATATTTCCACCAGTTATTCCCCATATTCATGTTCGGGAATTTTTGTACTTGAAACGTTCCCGCTCCAAGACCATTCATATTATCCTCTACACTTTGCTGAAGAACGTTAATTGCGGTCATTACACCGATAATGGAAAATATCCCGATCACCACTCCCAATAAAGTAAGAAAGGAGCGCAATTTGTTCTGCCTTATAGAGTTTCTGGCGGAGCGAAATATTTCTTTAAAATTCATTTTTCACCTTTATTCAAACCTCATGGCCTCAATTGGATCAAGTTTTGCGGCCTGGCTTGCCGGAACAATACCGGAAATGATACCAACACCAATTGAAACGCCCAATGAGGTCATTACAAGTCCCAATGACATACTGGCAACAAAGAATTTATTCACGACACCAACTAAAAGTGATGTTAGACCAAGACCGATCGCACCTCCGATCAGAGCTATAATGATAGCTTCGAAGAGGAATTGGATCAAGATGACCCATCGCTTGGCACCTAAGGCTTTTCTGATGCCGATCTCTTTTGTGCGTTCTTTTACACTGACGAACATAATGTTCATAATACCTATACCGCCTACGAGAAGAGATAATGCTGCAATACCAATACCGACAGCACCGATCGCGGATTTGATCTTACCTAGTTCGTCTTCCATGGCTTCCTGTTGATTTATGGCAAAATTATCTTTTTCTATCGGACGCAAACCACGAAGGCCTCGGGTAATCGATCGAACCTCTTCAATCGCATAATTTTTATCGACACCCTCTCTTACCTTTAGGGGTATCGAGATCCATCGAGTACGTCCAAAAACAGATTTTAGGGTTTGAAAAGGAATTACAGCCATATTGTCAACACTGAACATTCCAAAGATCTTGCCCTGCTCGGCAAATACACCAATAACCCTGAATTTTAATCCATTTACTTTTATGCTTAAACCACAAGGATCTTCAACATTCGGAAAAAGCACTTTATGGACTTCAGAACCGATAAGGATTATTCTAGAAGCATTCTGATCTTCAAGTTGAGTGAAATACCTACCGCACTGGATTTTGGCCGCGTCAATATAAGCTGATTGCCAACCGCGACCTCCCAAATCTACACCTTCACTTGTATTCTCGTTATAAGATAGAGACACCCTTCGATTTGTTTCAATACTGGCATATGAAATTGATGAAGCACGTTCGGCGATCTTTTCTGAATATTCTTCTCTTATCTGAGGACGATTCCTGAATTCCCACCATTCCGCATCACCCATAAACCAGGGAAACTGTTGAACGTAGATCACATCGTCTCCGAACATTCCCAAGGTTTGATTGAATACATTATCAATACCGTTGATCGCCGTGCCCATTAAGCTAACCGATAAAATACCGATGATAATCCCCAGCATGGTCAGCAAAGCCCGGCCTTTGTTCTGAAAAACGGCCTTAAACCCTATTACAATGCTTTCGTAAAGTTGATTAAACATATTTACTTCTTTTTTTATCTTCGTGAATTTTACCGTCAAGCATATTTATTACCCGGCTTGCACGCTCAGCAATATCATACTCATGTGTAACCAAAATAATGGTGTTGCCCTGCTCATGCAAGTTTGAAATCAGATTCATGATATCAGTACCGGTTTTACTATCCAGGTTACCTGTTGGCTCATCCGCAAGAATAATAGAAGGATTGTTAACCAGAGCTCTTGCAACGGCAACACGTTGACGTTGTCCGCCGGAAAGTTCATTCGGTTTATGAAGCATACGATCAGCCAATTGCACCTGTTCAAGGGCTGCCTTTGCGCGCTCTAATCGTTCCGCACGTGGGACACCGGCATAGATCAAGGGCAATTCTACGTTATGCAA
>CAYNBL010000024.1:23665-25176 GCA_964395205.1 uncultured bacterium
CGTAATTTTAATAATGACATTATCTGTCCTTTTTTCTAGTAAAGATCGTGATCTTTATTTCTTTTTCACGTCATTCATATCTTTGACTGCCGTACCGGTCTGAAGGTCAAAGGTCAATGCCTGATGGTTTCCAATGACGATGACATCACTTGTATCAACACCACTGACCACTTCAAAGAAATCTTCTGAATTGATTCCCAGTTCTAGTTCGACGGCACGAACGGTGTCTTGATTAATAACAAATGCCACTTCTAGCAACTCGGGTTTACCCATCGCTTCATCTGGTTCCATTTTGCGAACTTTATCGGCAGGACGAACCGTGACGGCGCGAATGGGAATACCAACGACATCAACTTTTTTATCGGTAAGGATCTCAACCGTTGCATTCATTCCTGAACGTATTTCAGGAGGATTGCTGATCATTTTAACAGTTACTTTGAAATTGGTGATAGCATTTTGTGTACCTTGTCCCATAGTAGTCGCAAGTTGTGATATTTCGGTAACAACACCTTTGAATACTTTATCAGCTAAGGCATCGATCTCGATATCTACAGAATCACTGACTTCAACACGAACAATATCGTTCTCGTTAACATCTACTTCAACTTCCATTCCCGAAAGATCGGCAACTGTCATAACAACATCAGCCTGAAAAGTAGATCCAAGAGCCATTTCGCCCTGTTCTTTTTGCAATCCGATCACTGTTCCGTCAATAGGAGCAATAAGGGTGGTTTTGCGCAAGTTATCTTCGGCTTGTTTCAGGCGCGCAGCTGCTTGTTCAAAAGCACCAACTGCCTGATCAAATTGTCCTTTAGCCTGATCATATTGTGATTCACTGTAATTTTTATCTTTATACAGTTTTTCAACTCGCTTGTATTCTTTTTCAGCTACTTCTTTTGCTGAAAGTGTTGAACGGTAATAAGATTTTGATTGATCTACATCTGCAGAATATCTCACCTTGTCCAGTTGGGCAAGTAATTCACCTTTTATAACGTCTTGGCCTTCTTTGACGTACAGGGCTTTGATCTCTCCTGCAACATTCGCAGAGATGTTAACTTTCACAACCGGCTGTACATAACCGGCAGCATAAACTTTAGATTCAATCGTGTGCAGACAGACTTTTTCCATCTGAACGGCAACTGCTTTTTTGTTGTCTTGTTTCAGGGTAAACATCAGGAATACCGCTAAAACAACAAGGGCTGAAATAATGATAATAAGTTTCTTTTTCATCTTCGTTCCTATATTTTATTGATTAATTTAAGGATCTCAGCTTCGACCATTTTTCGTGAATATTTGGCCTCTACCAGTGTGCTTTCAGCACTTAATACGGTAAGTTGAGATTGCATTCTATCTAAGATAGTTGCTCTTCCAAGTTCATACTGTTGATTAACAATCTCAAAAGCACGCTGTGCCGATTTAAGACGGCGTTCGTTGATATCTATCATGGCGGTATATGTTTCAAACTGGGTGTAATAATCGCTTAATTGTTGATCCAGGAGACGTACGGTATT
>CAYNBL010000025.1:0-25155 GCA_964395205.1 uncultured bacterium
AATGTATCTCTTAACTTACTATGAAATTTGTCCAATTAACTTTGAAGACGTACATTCACCAGCCTCCAGTACCCACCTCTCGTCATCCTGGAAAATCATCCGGCAGATGATTTGTTCAGGATCTCTGTGTCAATCCGATTTTTTGTTTTACTGACGAATGAAATAAATATTTGCGTAGGTCTATTCTTAAGATAGCGCAGCAAATATCTATTATGAATCACATATACAGAGAGATCCCGGATAAAATTCCTGTGAAATTTTTCCGGGATGACACGTGGCAGGGTGTTACCGGCAAGTATTCATAATCCAACATCCATAATTCATCATCTTTTCTCTCTTCACTTTAATCTTTATACTTTAATCTTTTATCTTTTCTTATGTCTAAATAATTCTTCCAATTAATTACGAAAATCCGTATGTTTGTTAGATTAATTACAGGAAAAAAATGTCACAAAATAAGATCATTATAAAGGGTGCCCGAGAACATAATCTCAAGAATATAAATGTTGAAATACCAAGGGATAAATTGGTGATTATCACCGGATTAAGTGGTAGCGGTAAATCGTCTCTTGCCTTTGATACGCTATATGCCGAAGGTCAGCGCCGCTATGTGGAATCCCTTTCATCTTATGCCCGGCAATTCCTGGGGGTCATGGAGAAACCCGATATCGATAAGATAGAGGGGTTATCTCCAGCCATTTCCATTGAACAAAAGACCACACATCGAAATCCACGTTCTACGGTTGCGACGATAACCGAGATCCATGACTATATGCGTTTGCTTTTCGCCCGTATTGGGAAGCCCCACTGTTTTATTTGCGGGAAGCCCATTTCTAAAATGACGGTTCAGGAAATCGTGGATAGAGTCCTGACGATGCCTGAAGGATTAAAAATTCAGGTATTGTCTCCCGCTTACCGTCAACGGAAAGGCGAGTTTCGTGAATATTTCAATCAATTGAAAAAAGAAGGTTTTCTGAGGGTTAGGGTTGATGGAAAGATTCAGCAACTCTCGGATATTAAAACACCTGAACGCAACAATAAGCATGATATTGATGTTGTAATCGATCGACTTGTTATTAATGATGACATTCAACAACGATTGACCGAAAGTGTTGAATTAGCCCTCAAGCATGGCAATGGAAATGTCATTATATATGAATCTGCCAGTCTCGAACATCGATTTAGCGAAAATTTTATCTGTACCGATCATCCTGAGGTCAATCTTGAAGAATTAACTCCTAGAATGTTTTCTTTTAATAATCCTATAGGTGCATGTCCCGCCTGTAACGGTTTGGGTTACCAAATGGAGTTTAGTCCCGACCTGATCGTTCCCGATAAGTCTAAAAGTCTCTTGAAAGGCGCACTTTCACCTATTGGCGAGCAACCCAAGGGCACTTATTACGGTAATATTCTTAAAGGCCTGGCCCAAAAGTATAATTTTAATTTTTCTACACCTTGGTATCTCTTGAACAAAGAAGTTCAGCAGATATTATTATATGGCACAGGACATAAAAAACTGGTGATCGATTATCAAGGCAAAAACTGGAGTGGTCAATATACCAGCGGTTGGGAAGGTGTAATTCCCAATTTAAAGCGACGATATCATCAAACGACCTCTGCTATGATGCGAGAAACGATCGAAAAGTATATTTCTCAACAAACGTGCCGAGTTTGCGGGGGCTCACGCTTAAAGCGAATATCTACCTCGGTATTTATCGGTGGTAAAAGTATTGATGATCTTGAACGTATGTCGATTAAACAAGCCCTTAAATTTATACGGGGTTTAAAATTGACAGATACCGAAAAGATCATTGCTGAACAGATACTCAAAGAAATGAACCAGCGTTTGGGTTTTCTTGAGAATGTGGGATTAGAATATTTGACTTTGAACCGCAGTGCAGGCACACTTTCCGGTGGAGAAGCTCAGCGAATTCGTTTAGCAACCCAAATCGGCTCACAGTTGATGGGTGTGATGTATATTTTGGATGAGCCAAGTATTGGTCTGCATCAACGCGATAATATTAAACTGCTTGAAACGCTTAAGGGTCTGCGAGATCTTGGCAATAGTATTATTGTCATTGAACATGATCAGGAGACCATGGAAGAAGCTGACTGGATCATTGATATTGGTCCGGGCGCAGGTATTCATGGCGGCAAAATTGTCTGCGAGGGAACACCCGCGGAAGTTATGGCTTGTGATAAATCATTGACGGGTCAATATTTATCCGGGAAAATGAGTATTCCTGTCCCTGAAAAACGTCGTAAGGGCAATGAAAAATTCATAAAACTTTTTGGTGCCGAAGGTAATAACCTAAAAAAAGTTAATGTTGAAATACCCTTGGAAACGATGACTTGTGTTACCGGTGTCAGTGGTTCGGGTAAAAGCAGTCTGATCAACGAAACTCTGGTTCAGATACTGCATCGTGACCTGATGCATGCAAAAGGAACTCCTTTAAAATATGAGCATGTAGAAGGTAAAGACCAGCTCGATAAGATCATTAATATTACTCAATCGCCGATCGGAAGAACACCCAGGTCCAATCCGGCGACATACACCGGTGTTTTTACCTATATTCGTGAGCTTTTCTCATCTTTACAGGAATCTAAATTACGCGGTTATCAGCCCGGACGCTTCTCATTCAATGTTAAAGGTGGTCGTTGCGAATCATGCAGCGGTGATGGCGTAAAAAAGATCGAGATGCACTTTTTGTCTGATGTTTATGTGCGTTGTGAAGTTTGTAAAGGTCTGCGTTATAACAGGGAAACACTTGACATCAAATATAGAGGCAAAAATATTGCCGAAGTTCTGGATATGACGGTTGAAGAAGCACTTGAATTCTTTAAAAATCATCCAAAAATAAAGAAAAAACTAAAAACCTTGAACGATGTAGGGCTAGGATATATCCATCTTGGGCAACAGGCAACAACCTTATCCGGTGGTGAAGCTCAAAGAGTGAAGCTTGCGACCGAATTGAGCAGAATGGGGACAGGTAAAACTTTATACGTTCTTGATGAACCGACAACCGGTTTACATTTTGCCGATGTTAACATGCTATTGGAAGTTCTCAATAAGCTGGTGGATAAGGGCAACACTGTGTTGATCATTGAACATAATATGGATGTGATCAAGAATTCCGATTGGGTGATTGATCTTGGTCCCGAAGGTGGTGATCAGGGCGGTAGCGTTATGGTTACGGGAACACCTGAAACTATTGCACAGCATACAAAATCATATACGGGAAAATACCTAAAGAAGGTCCTATAATTGGATAAGCATAAGAAATACGATGTCATTATTGTGGGTGCCGGCGTGAGTGGTACGGCAATTGCCAGCGCATTGGCTTCTTATGATATTTCGGTCTGTGTTCTTGAAAAAACAAATGATATTTCCAACGGGGCTTCAAAAGCGAACAGTGGCATTGTCCATGCGGGTTATGATGCTAAACCCGATACACTTATGGCACGCTTTAATGTTCGAGGGAACGAAATGTACCCTGAACTTTGCGAACGTCTTGACGTACCATTCACACCCTGTGGCTCTTATGTTGTCGCTTTTAGTGAGGAAGACATCAGGACCTTATATGAATTGAAAGAACGCGGCGAAAAAAATGGTGTTCCGGATCTTAATATCCTAAGTGCCGATGAAGTACAAGCGCATGAACCCAAACTCAATAAAGAAATTAAAGCGGCCCTCTATGCACCCACGGCCGGTGTGGTGAGTCCTTATGAATTGAGCATTGCTTTTATGGAACATGCGATGGATAATGGTGCAGAGCTATTTTTGGAAACGCCGGTTCTAGGTATAAATAGATCCGATACCGGATTTATTGTTAAAACAAAAGAAAATACCTTTGAAGCAAAGATCGTGATAAATGCTGCCGGAGCTTATGCAGATAAGATCCATAATATGCTTATGGAACCTGCTTATTCGATCGAGCACCGTCGTGGTGAATATTTTTTATTGGACAAATATGCTGGTGATTGTGTTAATCATGTGATTTTTCAATGTCCCACTGATTTGGGTAAAGGTGTACTTATTGCACCCACTGCACATGAAAATATTATTGTCGGTCCAAATGCAGAAAATGCAATAGATCCTGAAGCGATTGAAACGACACGAAAAGGTCTGGATGAAGTATGGTGTTCAGCCTTGAAAAGTGTACCAACATTACCTAAAGAACAAGTGATCACTACCTTTTCAGGTATGCGCGCAGAACCTTCTACCGGTGATTTTATTATTCAGGACTATCCTGAAGCACCCGGTTTTATCGATGTTGCGGGTATTAAATCTCCCGGATTGAGCGCCGCGCCTGCGATTGGGGAATATGTAAGGGATCTGGTAAAAAAACATTTTGAACTTAAACCTAAAAATAATTACAAATCAGGACGAAGAAAGATCGTCCGTTTTCATACGCTTTCTCATGAAGAAAAAACCTTACTTGTAAAAGAAAACCCATTATATGGTCGCATTATCTGTCGATGCGAAGGTGTAACTGAAGCTGAGATCGTAGATTGTATACATCGAAATGCCGGCGCACACACGCTTGATGCCGTTAAGCGACGTACTCGAAGCGGTGGTGGTCGTTGTCAGGGTGGCTTTTGCGGTCCGCGTATCATTGATATTCTTTCAAGAGAGTTAAATATCCCGAAAGAGAGCATCTGTAAGGATTCTTCCGCTTCCCGAATTATTCTCGCTGAGACAAAAGGGGAGGGTGAACAATGACGCATTATGATGTGATCTGTGTCGGCGGTGGACCTGCCGGACTTGCAGCCGCACTTTCCGCAAAAGAGAATGGTGCAAAAAAAGTCTGTATTATTGAACGCGATCTTGAGTTAGGTGGAATATTACAACAATGTATTCATAACGGTTTTGGATTACACACATTTAAAGAAGATCTGACCGGACCGGAATATGCTCAACGATTTATTGATAAAGTTAAAGAAAGTAATATTGAGGTCAAGACCGATACCATGGTATTGGAAATTGGAAAAGATAAATATGTTTACACAATAAATCCCAAAGATGGTTACCAAAAATTATCCGCTAAAGCGATTGTTCTCACCATGGGATGCCGCGAACGGACAAGAGGTGCTTTGGCTATTCCCGGTACTCGTCCGGCAGGCATTATGACGGCCGGAACCGCCCAAAGACTGGTAAATATTGAAGGTTTTATGGTAGGCAAGAAAGTCGTGATCCTGGGCTCAGGTGATATTGGGCTTATCATGGCTCGACGTATGACACTTGAGGGCGCCAAGGTCCTTGCAGTGGTCGAATTGATGCCATATTCAAGCGGTTTAAACCGAAATATCGTTCAATGTCTGGATGATTATCAAATTCCCCTTCTTTTACAACATACCGTCACCAATATCTACGGAAAAGATCGTCTGGAAGCTGTTGAAGTATCAGAAGTAAATGATAAATTTGAGCCTATATCAGGTACCGAAAAAAGATATGAGTGCGATACTTTGTTGTTGTCAGTCGGACTTTTACCTGAGATCGAATTACCTTTTGCTGCAGATATCGTTATGGATAAACGCACGCGTGGCCCAAGGGTAAATGAATCTATGGAAACATCGATTCCCGGCGTATTCGCCTGTGGGAATGTGGCGCATGTACATGATCTTGTGGATTTCGTTACGATTGAGAGCCAAAAGGCCGGTAGGTTTGCAGCAGAATATTCAAAAGGTAATTTAAGCACAGGTAAAGGGATCTGTTCTTTAGCGGGTGAAGGAATCTCTTATATTGTACCGCAAGAGATCAGAGCACAAAATTGCCCCAAAGATCTTGAATTATATTTCCGGGTTAATCGGGTTTACGATCATGTAAAAATTGTTTTTCGTATTGATGATAAAATTATTAAAGAGACTAAAAAACGACATCTCGCGCCCGGGGAAATGGAAAGTATAAAGATCAAGCCTGAACTTCTTGTAGATGCAGAAAGTTTACGAATAGATATTGAAAAGACGTAAAACGTAAGATGTAAGACGTGAGATGTAAAGAGGGAAAAGCCAAGAGTTGAGATATTTTAACTTCTGGCTACAAGTTACTAAAATTAGCTTCATCGCTTCTTAGCTTATTTGCTCTAAAGGGTACATTAATGAATAGAGATAAAATCAAAGCATTATATCTTGGATTTGGTTCGAATCTGGGTGATTCGGGACATCTGGTGACCCGTGCCATTAAAGAGGTCGCAAGCAATCCTCACATAGAATTTGTAAAACAAAGTGCATTATGGCGAACGGCGCCGTTATATGATAACGCTCAACCTGAATTTGTAAATGCCGTTGCCAAATATCATAGTGATCTTGACCCCTTTGAAATATTAGACTTCACTTCCGAAATAGAAACACGATTTTTCAGGCAGCGTGATCCGTCACGACCAAAGGGTCCGCGAACGCTTGATATTGATATTATTTTCTATGGAAATATCATTCTTGAAACAGATAAATTAACTATTCCTCATGCTCGATTTAAGGAAAGAAAATTTATTCTTTTTCCTATGAGTGAAATTGATGTAAATTACCAAGTTCCCGGAACATCATTGAACATTGCAGACTATATCCTACGGTGTCCGGATAAATCAAAGGTGGAGAAGATATGACGGGTCCCGCATATTACATCGCGATCGAAGGTGTTATCGGTGTCGGCAAAACAAGCTTGGCTAAAATACTTTCACAACGTTTGAATAGTCGCTTAATTCTTGAAAAATTTGAGGAAAATCCTTTTTTATCCGATTTTTATCAGAATCGTCAGCGATATGCATTCCAGACACAGCTGTTTTTTCTTCTCAGCCGTTATCGTCAGCAGCTTGAAGTATCTCAGACAGATGTTTTTCACCGCAGTATTGTTACAGACTATATTTTTGCTAAAGACCGTCTATTTGCTTACATAAATTTAGATGAAAAAGAACTTCATCTTTACGATCAATTATATACAATTTTGTCAAAAGAGATCACTAAACCTGATCTGGTAATCTATTTACAGGCGGATACGGATAGATTGATGAAAAATATCGATCTTCGTGACCGTGACTATGAACGGGATATGGATCGAGATTATATTGATTCGCTAAACCAATTTTACAATCAGTACTTTTTTCATTATAATGATACGCCCTTATTGATTATCAATACGACTGAAATTGATTTCGTAAATAAAAAAGATGACCTTGATGAGGTCATGAAATATATCCAACAACCCCCGTTGGGAACAAAATACTACAAAGCAGGAACCCCATAATGAGTTTTTTATTCAAGATCATTCTCGTTATAATCTTTATTTATTTGATCTATCTGATATTTTTCAAACGAAAGATCACCAACGATCCTTATTCGAATTCAAGTGAAAAAAAAGAAACACCGGATGTTAAAGACGATGTTTCTCTTCAGAAAAAGATTGACATGTCGAAAGTAGAAGACGCCGATTTCAAAGACGTCAAATAACACAGGACAGAAAATTATGTCAAAAAAACGCGTACTGATCACCGGTGCATCATCCGGTATAGGTAAGTCTATTGCCGTATTGCTTTTACAAGAAGGATTTGAGGTATTAGGGACTTCGCGTAATCCTGAAACGATCAAGAATAAACTGTCCGGCGTGAAGTATTTACCTTTAGACCTTCAAGATCCAAAGAGTATTGATGCATTGATCCCTCAACTTGGCGAAATTGATGTTCTGATCAATAATGCGGGACAGGGACAAGTCGGTCCGTTTGAAGAAGTCCCCATTGATAAAGTCCGTTCATTATTCGAAGTAAATTTATTTGGAATTATCCATTTGACCCAAGCAATATTACCGTCTATGAGAAAAAGAAGAAACGGCCTGATTATTAACCTCTCTTCGATGTCGGGTATATTTGGTGTAGGATTTACCTCCGCGTACTGCGGTACAAAATTTGCTGTTGAGGGTATGTTTCGCTCTTTAAGGCAAGAAGTCAGAGCATTTGGTATAAAAGTAGTCATGATAGAGCCCGGTTATGTAGCAACAGGATTTGAACAAGAACGCTTTATCGATGAATCTTCCGATTATTATGAAAACGCAAAAATCTTCAAGACAATAAGAGATCATAATATAGAAACAGGCGTGTCGCCTCAAAAGATCGCTGAAAAAGTATTATTTGTTATTAAACAAAAAGATCCCAAACCGGGATATCCAGTTGGTGGCGATGCACCCCGTAATGCTTTCCTAAGCAGGATATTACCTATTCGATTGGTTGAATGGTTTCAGAGAAAGAAATTTAAATCTTGATAATTTTTCACTTACGCTGTAAACTCTTGCGTAAGTTTTTGTATAAACTATTTAAATATTGAGGAAAAAGATGAAAAAGCTCATCCTGTTGGCTGTAATGCTATTTGTATTGATCTCATGTCAGCGAGAAACCCGTCCAAATATCATTTTTATTATGTCAGACGATCATGCGGAAAAGGCTATTAGTGCTTATGATAGTTCTTTGGTCAAAACACCGAATATTGATCGCTTGGCAAGCGAAGGCATTCGTTTTGAGAATTCTTATGTCACAAATTCCATTTGTGCACCAAGTCGTGCAGTCCTCTTAACCGGAAAATACAGCCATATTAATGGGAAGCGTGATAATAGAGATACCTTCAATCCTAATCAAATGACTTTCCCAAAATTATTACAGGAAGCCGGTTATCAGACGGCTGTGATAGGGAAGTGGCATTTAAAATCAACGCCTGTAGGATTTGACGATTGGCGCGTTCTGAAAGGTCAAGGCAGGTATTACAATCCTGTTTTCTATGAAAATGGCGACACGGTCAAATATGAGGGTTATACGACCGATCTGATCACTGATTTCGCACTGGAATTCCTTGATGATAGAGATAAAGACAAACCATTCTGTTTATTATTCCATCATAAAGCACCCCATCGTAACTGGATGCCGGCTCCCCGTCATATAGGCATGTTCAAGGATACAAAATTTCCCCTTCCCGAAACATTCTATGATGACTATAAAACCCGAGAGCTAACAGCAGGTACACAAGATATGGAAGTCAAGAACATGTACCGTGGTTACGATATGAAGATACACTTTCTCGAAGGTGAACGTGAAATGAACAGCGGCGGTGGAAAGAGCCGCAATTTTGATGGTACCAACAGTTGGAAGAACGTTTATTCCGGTTTAACTCCCGAGCAAAAGGAAGTATTTGATTCTTATTATGATCAAGTCAATGAAGAGTACAGGAATGCTAACCTGAGCGGTAAAGAACTTGAAGAATGGAAATATCAACGTTACATGGAAGATTATCTGGCTTGTATTGTATCGGTCGATGAGAATATAGGGCGCGTATTGGATTATTTGGAAGATAATAAACTGGATAAAAATACGATCGTTGTCTATACATCTGATCAAGGATTTTATCTAGGTGAACATGGTTGGTTCGATAAACGCTGGATGTATGAAGAGTCATTTAAAAGTCCTCTTTTGATCCGTTATCCTAAAAAGATCAAGCCGGGAAGAGTAGATGATAAATTCGTTATGAACCTTGATTTTGCACCCACATTTCTTGATTATGCAGGAGTTGAAATACCCGAAGATGTTCAGGGTAAATCACTTAGAACGATCTTCGAAGAAAAAGATGAAGCATGGCGCAATTCAATATATTATCACTACTATGCTTATCCCGCATGGCATGATGTCCCTAAACAAGATGGCGTAAGAAATAAGCAATATAAACTTATCCATTACTACGAGATCGGTGTTTGGGAATTATTTGATCTTGAGAACGATCCGAATGAATTGAAGAATGTTTTTGAAAACGCTGAATATGCTAAGATCCGACTTGATATGGAAAAGAAATATTATGATATTAGGGAAGAATACAAAGTAGAAGATTAAAGATTAAAGGCAAAAGATCAAAGATTAAGATAGAAAAATAAAGTAGAAGATTAAAGTCAAAAGGCAAAAGAATAAAGAGAAGATACAAGAGTAAAGTAAAAAGATAAAAGTTAAAGCAAGAATAATATAATTTGAGATAATTAAACATTTCGGGGGACGAAAATGAATAATTTATCAAAAAGATTGTTTGAGTTCGGTGTTGAAGCGATTAATTTTTCAAGAAAATTACCTGAATCACCGGAATATAAAGTTATCAGGTATCAACTTATCAAAAGTTCTACTTCCAGCGGAGCGAATTATGAAGAAGCGCAAGCTGGATCCTCAAGAGCAGATTTTACAAATAAAATCAGGATATCATTACGCGAAATGCGTGAAAGTAATTATTGGTTGAGAACAATTAAAAAGATATTTCAAGATGATTTTGATAATTTTGGATTGGATAAGCTTATTCAGGAATCTAAAGAACTAAAGTTAATCCTAGGCGCTATCATTACTAAGATGAGAAAAGAATAATCCTTTAATCTTTTTCCTTTATTCTTTTGTCTTTCCAAAAATATACTGTATTTTTGGCTATTGAAAATGGGAAAGTCCTGTGAAAATCAGGCGCAGTCGCGCTGCCGTGATGGTGACGAACTCAACGAAGACCACTCTCTATAAATTAGGGGGGAAGGTGTTGAGGGAGGATGAACCTAAGCCGGAATATCCAAATGTTATAAATAGCTTCGCGAAAAGGCTGAACATGACTTATCCGTCATAATTAATCCAAACAACACATTTCCAAACTGTATTTCGCGGCATTTTGGTGCATAGAGAACATTTTGAAAACTTCAAAGTATTTTATCGCTTGCATTGCTCTTTTATTCTTTTTCACTTTATCGGCTTCTACGGTAAAGGGTCGGGTATCCGACGCGAAAAATGGAAAAGGAATTCAATATTGTAATGTATATTTGCAGAAAACAGCAAATGGTACGGTGACTGACGTATCAGGATATTTTAATTTGAAAGTGCCTGATCAGGGAGAGGATACACTTATCATTAAAATGATCGGTTATGAAACGAAAAAAATACCTTTAGATTTTCAAAAAGAAAATACACTCTCCATTCAACTTGAAACGCATGTTCTTTCATATAATGAGAATGTGTTTGTTTCCGCCACCCGCAGAGCCGTTTCAATTAAAAACACGACAGTTTCTCTTGATGTGATAGAGCGCGAAGAAATAGAGGCTTTAAATTCACAAAATATAGCTGAAGCTTTGGAAAATATAACGTCTCTTCAAATTAAAGATTATGGCGGTATCGGCAATATGAAAACAATTTCTCTTCGAGGAAGTTCTGCCGGTCATGTATTGGTTATGTTTGATGGGATAAGGATCAATAACCCACAAAATGGAGAGGTGGATTTATCTTTAATACCTTTAGACAATGTTGAAAGAATTGAAATATTAAGGGGAGGTTCATCAGCTATTTTCGGTTCAGATGCTATAGGAGGTGTTGTAAATATAATTACTAATGAACCTGAAAATAGTAATTATTTCAATTTAAGTATTAAAAATACCTTCGCCTCGTTTAACACCTATGCTTTGGAAAGCAGTATTTCTGCCTCAAACTCAAAAATAGGCATTTTAACTACTTACCAGTACCTGAGTTCCGAAAGCGATTTTTCATATATTAATTCAATAGGGGATACCAGCAATAGAGAAAATAATGATATTAAAAGGCATCATTTTTTCACTCAAATCAATTATAATCCTCAAAAATTGTTTAAGGGTTCAAAATTTAAAGTTGAATACAATTTTAACAATGCCGAACGAGGAGCCCCCGGAACTGTTGCATATCCTTATCCTTATGCCAGGATGTTTGATAATCAACATGATGTACGATTTAAGTTCTCAAAAAGCTCAAAAAATCTTCGTCATACGATCAATACACAAATATTTTATTCATATGATTGGAATCGTTACCTTAACGAACATCCTACAGAAGTCTTATTTCCTTCGGACGATAGTTATATAACAGAGGTTATTGGAACAGAAATCCAGTTCAATTCTGTTTTTTACCCTCAATTGATCCTGAATTATGGAATTAGTATTCAAAAAGATATTTTCAATAACTTAACTAGAGAAGAAGTATATGAACGTTATTCTTATGCCGCTTATTTAGTTGATGAAAGTGTTTTTAGCTTTTCATCTAAGATAATTTCGACTATTAAAATAACCCCTTCTTTGCGCTTTAACGGAAACAATACTTTTACCGATAATCTATCCCCTAAAATTGGTGTTTTAATTAATTTGGGATCACGGGATAAATATTCTATAAAAGGTAATTACGGCTATAATTATCGTGTGCCCACATTTAATGATCTTTATTGGCCTGCTGATGCCTATACAAGCGGCAATCCTGAATTGGAACCTGAATTTGGAAGAGATTGGGATATTGGCTTAAATTATTCAACAGAGCATATAAATTTTGAGAGTATGTATTTTGATCAGAAATTGACGAATTTGATCGTTTGGCAATCACAGGATTGGATATGGTCACCACAGAATGTTGCGGAAGCCAGAATTTACGGAATTGAAAATTCAATAAAAATTTGGGCACTGAATAAAAAGATACAATTTACAGCTAATTATACCTACATGAACGCTTTGGACCTAAGCAACGGCAGTGACGAAAACACACTGCTGACATATCGTCCACGTCATAGTGCAAACATCGCAATTGTTGGAAATATCCGTGATATATCACTTCGTTTTAATACCACACTAAAAGGGAAACGCTATATTGATAGCAGTAATTCAGAGGACTTAGCCTTACCGGCATATATCTTAAATAACCTTTCTTTACGTTATCAATGGCAAATAAATAGGATTAAATTTGATGGGATGGTCGAAATAAAAAATCTATTCAATATTTCATATAATATTATGAGTGATCTGCCCATGCCCGGGAGAGAGTTTAGATTATCGATTGGTACGGCTCTGGTTAATAAGCGTTAAGGTGATTTTATAAAGACTAAAGATTAAAGTAAGAAGATTAAAGTGAAGAGTGTTTTCGCATTTTAGTCACAGTAAAAACTATTTCTTATAATTTATTATTTCAATCTTAATCTTTAATCTTTTGTCTTTAATCTTTCTATCTAGCAAACTTTACCGGGATTCAATATCAAGTTCGGATCGAATGTCTTTTTGATCCCTCTAAGGAGACTCATATATACCGGCCCAGCCATCTTCTCAAGATAGGGTTTCTTGGCAAAGCCGATACCATGTTCACCTGAAACGTGACCGCCAAGTTCCGCACCTTTTGCATAGAGAAGATCAAAGGCATCACTAAGTTTCTTTGCGAACTCCTTATCTGACATTTCATCTTTCAAAACATAGACATGAAGGTTACCGTCACCGGCATGACCGAAAGAAGCGATCCGTACATCCAGCTGTTTTTCAACCGCTTTGGTGAAGTTAATAAAGTCAGCAACGAAGTTTCTCGGGACAACAACATCACATTCATCCATTTCTGTAGTCGACGCTTTGATGGCTTCAAGAAAGGCATTGCGAGCAGACCATATGGATTCGTTTCGTTCATCCGTATCGGAAATAAATACATCCATTGCGCCGGCATCAAGGCAAACGTGAGCGACTTGTTCATAGACTTTTTCAACTTCAGCTTTGGAATTGCCATCAAAGGTCAAAAGCAAGTAAGCATCAGCAGAATTATCTGGGAATTTCTTACCGAGATAATTTTCGGCTGAAAGGATAACATTACGTTCCATGTATTCAATGGCTGTTGGAATAACCTTGGATTTAATAATGATCGGAACAGCTGTGATCGCCGTTTCAATATCAGGGAAAGGGACAAGCAATGAAATTGCGACTTTGGGAAGAGGAAGAAGCTTTAATATGGCTTTGGTAACGACTCCCAGCGTTCCTTCAGAACCGATGATAAGGTCTTTTAGGCTGTAGCCTGAGCTGTCCTTAACGATCTTGCCGCCGACAGTGATAATTTCACCTGAAGAGAGTACAACTTCAAGCGCACGGACATAATCACGGGTCACACCGTATTTAACGGCACGCATACCTCCCGCATTGGTTGATATATTCCCACCGATAGAGGCTGATTTTTCACCGGGATCGGGAGGATAGAAAAGATCATTTTCTTCAACGTATTTGGAAATCTCCATCAATAAGACACCGGGTTCTACTGTTAGGGTAAGGTTATCCTCATCTAATTCGAGAATTTTATTCATATTCTCAGTTGAAATCATAATGCCTTTATAGATCGCTACCGCCGCGCCGACCAGTCCGGTACCCTGGCCCCGAGGTGTGACGGCAATATGCTTTTCATTTGCATATTTCAAAACTTCGGCGACCTGGCCACTATTCATGGGTAAAACGACTACCTCGGGGTATTGGCGGATCCCCGCCAATTCGTCGCGACTATAGTCTTCATGAATTGCATCGCCGATAAGGACATTATCCTCACCACATATTGCGATCAATTTTTCGATATCTTGTTTTGTTACAGATGAATAATCCATTTTTATACCTATTGTGATTTTTTCATTTTTTTAATTTGCTCAATGAGCCCCGGAATGATCTCATAAATATCACCAACGATGGCATAATGAGCCACATCGAAGATTTGTGCTTTCGGATCTTCATTGATAGAAATGATCATATCTGAATTGTTCATGCCTGCAACGAACTGAATAGCCCCCGAAACGCCACAGGTGATGATCAGTTTGGGTTTAACCGTCCGCCCGCTGAGTCCAATCTGCAAACGGGCATCCATCCATCCGGCTTCAATAAGGGGACGGGTGGTGGCGACCATAGCCCCGAGTTCATCGGCAAGATCGTAGACCATTTTCAGGTCTTCTTCTTTTTTTAATGCGCGACCGGCAACAACAATAATATCAGCATCTTCAATACTTTTGACCTTTTCTTTCTTCTTAACCTCGATCACCGTGATCTTTGATTCAAGTTTATCGTCTGCAATATCACAAAGGGTCAATTTTCCGGTTGCTTGGTCTGTCCGTATAGGAGCATCAAATATTTTATAACGAACGGTTGCAAACTGCGGACGATGGTTAGGCGTATGGATATGCGCCATAATATTACCGCCATAGGCCGGACGGATCTGATCAAGATCGGTATTTTCCTGAACGTCCAATTTAGTACAATCTGCTGTTAGTCCTGTACGGAAACGAGCGGCAACACGTGGAGCAAGAGAACGTCCGACCGTTGTTCCGCCAACCAGCACAATACTGGGTTTATTTTTATTGATATAATCTTCAAAGACCGCTGCATAAGGTTCAATACGGAAATCATGTAATTGGGGTTTATCGTAAACGAATACTTCGTCCGCACCGTAATGTAGAACTTGTTCAGCAATATCCGAGATATTGTTTCCCATGATCAAACACTGGACGGGGTGACCGATCTTATCGGCCATCTTGCGAGCTTTGCCGATCAATTCAAAACTGACAGGATGAATATCACCTTCAATATGATCAATATAGACGGTAACACCTTTCCATTCATCTTTATTGAAGCTTGGCGCTACATCTTCTACCCATTCAAATATCTCAGGGAAACGACGAATGCAGATCTTACACATTTTACATGCGGCATTCAGGATCAATTCATCATTTGCTTCGAATTCCAGTGCGTTAAAGGGACAGACCTTTATTACAGCTTCACGATCTTCGATCTTGTTTTGATGTACAATGATTTTTGCCATTTGATCCGTTCCTATACGTATTTAAGTTCGTGTAATTTATCGGCAAGTTTATTGCTTAATTCTTCTGAATCGCCTTCCCATTTTTCATTGGTCGTATTTGCGGGAGGCGGAAATATCTTTAAAACCTGCGTCGGGGATCCGTTAAGTCCATAATGCATGACATTTTTGTCTTCCAGATCATTAAATGTAATGCGTGGGATGGGACGATCTGCGGTTTTCATTTTTAATTTAAAAGAGGGGAGTCTCGGTTGACAAATATCTTTCTCAACAGTGATAAGGCAGGGGAGAAGGACTTTCTGAATTTCAACCGATTCGGCCATATTCATCTCAACGATAACAGATTCATTATCGATCTTGTGAATTTTTCGAACATTGGCAACGTGAGGAATATTGAGATACTCTGCAATTTCCGGACCCACTTGAGCCGTATCGCCATCAGTGGTCATTTTACCACAGATGATCAGATCGTATTGACCCATTCGTGTAATGCCCTGAGATAAGGCATAGGCGGTTGCCAAAACATCTGCACCGGCAAATTTGCGGTCAGTTAACAGACATCCTTTGTCGGCGCCCATCATGTAGGCTTCCTTGATCACAGCTTCAGCTTGAGGTGGACCCATTGTTATCACTGAAACGTCTGCGTTATTATCTTCTTTTAGACGAACAGCCGTTTCAATGGCATAAAGATCATAAGGATTCATCTTAGAGTCAATGCCGTCGCGTTTCAGTACACCTGTTTTCTCGTCAATGTCAACTTCCGCGGTGCCCGGAACCTGCTTAATACAGACCGTAATTTTCATGTATTTCCTTAGTTTCAATTCAGCTTAAAGTATAATATAATTCGCATATAAATTCCATAAAAATATAAGTGATAAAAAGCAAATGGTTCGGTTGGAAAGTATGCCAAGCAGTAAATAGTACCCGAAAATGAGCTTACTTTAATATAGATGAAAAATAATCTGTAAAAATTGACTAATCTGCGCTTAGAATTAATTCCGTTTTACGGACCTTTTTTGCTTCACCGCATATTCGGGTGTCATAATGGATTTTAACGCGTCCTGAGTAAGATTTGGGTGGAATTCGACCAGTTTATCAGCGGGTATGTCTTTGATCTTTACGTCATTTTCTTCAGAATATTTTACCAATTTTCCAACTACATCATGCGCATTTTTAAAAGCACTTCCTTGCTGAACGAGAAATTCGGCTATCTCAACACCGTAAAGATGTTCATCTGACAAAGCTTTGGCGATCACGTCTTCTTTTAATCTAATATCGGGAACCATACGCGCCACCAGATCCATTTCATCAAGCAATAGATCAACTGTCCTAAAAAGAGGTTCTTTATCCAATTGCATATCACGATTATAGGTAAGGGGAAGGGCTTTCATGGTAACAAGAAGTGAAAGCAGGTTTCCGTAAACATTGCCGGTTTGTCCACGCACCAGTTCCATCAGATCCGCGTTCTTTTTATGAGGCATGAGGGATGAACCCGTGCAAAAAGGCTCCGGGAGATCAACATAATTGTATTCAGCCGTTGAATAGAGGACCATATCTTCTGCAAAACGGGATAAATGCATTTGCATCATGGATGCAATAGAAAGCAATTCAATCACAAAATCACGATCTGCGACATGATCAAGGGAATTCTCAACCACACGTATCTTCAATGCATCATCGGGATCTTGAATACGGATAGCTTCCGTATAAGCTGAATGAGGAATAGACGATCCGGCCAGTGCACCGGCGCCGATACGTACTTTAACATGTTTGAGATAATCTTCAATTCGCTCGCGATCACGATCGAACATCGTCGCATAGGCTTTGCAATGATCGGAAAATAAAATGATCTGTGCTCTTTGAGTATGAGTATAACCGATAAAAGGTGCATCTTTATATTTCTTTGCCAAAGCAATATATGAAGAAATCAGTTTGGTCAAGGCCTCCCATAATTCCAAGGCCGAACTAAAGGCATAGAGTTTGACGTCAAAAGCGACCTGGTCATTCCGTGAGCGTAAAGTATGGAGTTTTAACGCCAGTTTTCCGATGCGTTTTTCGAGCATATTTTGAACAGCTGAATGTATATCTTCTTCATCGGGATCAGGTGAGAATTTACCGTCTTTGATCTCAATCATTAGTGTATGTAAAGCTTCCAGTAAGTTTGAGGACTCAGAATTATCCAATAAATTTGCGCGATGTAAAGCACGAACATGTAAAATAGAGTGTAAAACATCATATTCAGCCAGAACGACATCATAATGGATAGATCTTGAAAAAACTTCAAAATCCGGATCGATGGGCTTTGTAAAACGTCCGCCCCATAATTTCTTTGCCATGTTTATCTCCTAAATATTTTATAGGAAAGTAATAAAAATATTAATTTTTACCTAATGAAGAAAGCACTGAGCGCTGTGCACTGTGAATAATAGATAATAAGCCTCAGTGCTCACACTCCCAGAGCTCAGAGCTACTAACTGTTAGTTTATGGCTTCCGGCTTCTTACTTCTCTAAAAAGGGCATAGCAAAAAGATCAATGAATGCTTCGGCATTTTCGCGGACATATTCATCTTCATTGCCATAAGTTGCCATGCTCATTCTATACATAGAGTAGGGGGTTTCACGTGAAGTTACGATCAAGTTACCCTTGTACATCTTCATGGTAACGGTACCGGTGACTTTCTCTTGAGTTTTATCAACAAAAGCCGCCATACTTTCACGTAAACGTGTATACCATAAACCCTGATAGAGCATTTGTGAATATTTAAGCGCGACAATTTCTTTAAAAGCTAAGGTTTCCCGATCAAGAACAATGGATTCAAGGTCCTTATGAGCCTGAATAAGTGTCCATCCTGCGGGAGCTTCATATATTTCACGGGATTTGATACCAACGATACGATCTTCGATCATATCGGTGCGGCCAATACCATGTTTACCTGCAACTTCATTCAATTCTTCAGTAATATCAAGAAATGACATTTTCTTACCATTTAATGCGACAGGGATACCTTTTTCAAATTCAATACTTACGAATTCGGCTTCATCCGGTGTATCTTCTATCCTTCTACACATAACATATGAATCATCAGGTGTTGCATTGGCAAGATCTTCCAAAGCACCGCATTCAACAGCAATACCCCAGATATTCTGATCAATACTGTATATTTTTTCTTTTGTGAGCTTAATTGGAAGTTTCTTCTTTTCAGCATATTCAATTTCCGATTCACGTGATGAGAGTTCCCAATAACGAAGAGGGGCAACGATCTTCAAGTCGGGATCAAGCATTTTAACCGTTACATCAAGACGAACCTGATCATTACCTTTAGCAGAACAACCATGTCCAACCGTATTTACACCTTCTTCGTGTGCACAATCCACAAGATATTTTGCGATCAAAGGACGTCCGTAAGCTGTTGCGAGTAGGTACTTGTTCTCATAAACCAAGTTAGCTTTTAAACCGGGTATAAGGAAATCTTGGGCTAATTCTTCTCGGAGATCTTTTACAATAACTTTAGATGCACCCGTCTCAATTCCTCGTATCTTGAGGTCTTCAGGTGAAAATTCGCTTCCGAGATTAGCGGAAAAACAAATCACTTCATCGTAACCGTTATCTTTCAGCCAGGGAATGGCACAGGTGGTGTCTAAACCGCCGCTGTATGCCAAAATAATTTTTTTCTTGCCCATTTTTTGCTCCTTGTTTGACGTGGGAGATAATTTATGTTATAAAATATTAAAAATCAAACAAATTGCGCATAATAATTGATAATAATTTGTCAAATATTAAATATGCTAATGATAATTTGGTAATAAATAAAATAAACGCAAAATGGTAAGAATGCAGAGACAAGGCAATGCCTTGTCTCTGCTATTGCATTAATTTGATCGTTGGGTATTAATTCTTCCTGATATATAGACCACAATGCTAAATATTAAACCCGGATAAAAGGGTTCAATGTTTAAAGGATAATGGCCAAATACTTTTCCTGCAAGAAACCACATTCCCGTAATAAAAACTGAGCCCAGCATTAGGGTGATAACTGCATTTGAAGATATTGGTTTTTTAAATAAAACTGATAAGGTAGGTATAAGTAATGAAGGGATCACCAATGTGCCGATTAGATACCATATGGAGATAACGGATGGAATTGTCAGGACAATGAACATGGCGACAAAACCTGTCACCACATAACCGATCCGCACATTTCTACGCACATGGTTCGGATAGTAATGAGAGAGAATATCATAACCGACCGTTTGAGCCGAAATGAAAATATATGAATCCAATGTGGACATGACCGTGGCCAAGAGTCCGGTTAAAAAGAGCCCGAGCAATCCAATAGGCAATACAAGTTCAGCTATTAACGGATATGCATAAAGTGCTTGAATATCAGGGAGTAAGGCGCGAGCATATAAGCCGGTTATGACGGTCAGAGCATCAAATATCATCCAAAATACAATGCTGAGCAGGATGCCGTTGCGGGCAGTTTTAGCAGATCTTGCAGCAGCACATCTCTGATGAAATCCCGGGTCAACCAGTGTCCATAATGCAATAAAGAACCAGGAAATAATATAGGTAGCAGGCAGACCTCCGGTGAGTGTCAAATGATCTTGCGGAAGATGGATCGGCTGAAAATACTCTGCAATCGGATATTGTTTTAAAAGGAATACCAAAAGTATGATGAATCCGGCAAACATAAGTAAGAATTGCAGTACATCGGATTGTACAACGCTTTTAAATCCCTTTTTGTATAGATAGATGGCTGATATGATAAATATGATCAAAGCTGACAATACTGATGAAAGTCCGGTGATCATCGATATGATGATCCCGGCTATCAACAAATAGGGTGCCGGTGATGTCATTAAAAATACAAAAAATCCACTGATAAATGAGGGTGTTTTACCATAACCTTGCGAAATAAGTTCAGGGATACTGACTGCCTGAGTTTTCCTGATCTTTCCTGCAATAAAGAATGCATATATCAGAGCGAAAATATAATACGGAAAGCCCATCACAAACCAATTTGATAAACCATATTGATAAGTAAACTCTCCTACACCTAAAATTCCGCCATACCAGGTAGATACTAAAGTCATAACAAATAAAGGAAGTGTCAATCGACGACCCGATAGGAGAAAATCCTCATTTTTCGTCTGTTTTTTCTTCCGTAAAAACCCGATCAGGAATAAGGCAATGAAATATATTCCAATAATAATAATATCAAGAGGATTTAATTGTATGGTCATATCTTCAATTCGGTCATAAAGAGTATGGAACCTGTCCGGAAGCGTATCATAAGATCTTTTGAACTAAAAGCATTACTTAAGCCCCTGGACCCTTTATGCAAAGTATCATTTTCTAAAGGAAATTTAGCATTCTCAATGGTCAATTCATCGGCAGTATAAATGGCAAGCAGTGAGAAACGTTGACCTCTTTTCCCCTTAAAACCGTATTCACCGGGTTTAAGGAACTTCATATATTCTTCATTCGTGATGATCTCGATATTCAAAAGGTTGGAGTATGAGGAAAATATAGCAAAATTGATCAGGGCATGATCGATCCTTTTACCATCGGCACCGAAGATACGAATGTCCCTTAAATCATGTTCAATACAATAATCAAGAGCTTTTTCAAGATCATTCGTTTCAATATTACGTGAATGGATAATCTTTATATCTTTGTTTTCCGGAATGATGGAGATCGAATCCATATCACCGATTAAAATAGCGGGTTCGATCTGATACTTTTTTAGGTAATCGTAGGCACCATCTGCAGAAATGAGTAGATCGTCAGAAGTAGTAAAATGTTTGATCAGCTTTTTTGACGGGGGGGTCCCATTTAAAAAAACACATGTTTTAATGGATCTGTCCATGTTCTTTCAACTTCTTTTTAAGTTTACGCATATTGACAGTGAGCTTCATTTTTTGTCTAATCTTTCTTACTTTTTTGCGATAATCACGTGAGTAGAAATAGCGTTTGGCATCTGCGCTAATGGGAGCTATCATCGTAGAAGGTCGCCAATTGACGGCCCGATGATTACGAGCATGCTGTAATGCTCCATATTCGTCAGCCCAACTTAAAGTATAGTGACTGTAATGTGGTAATTTTTGATATTTGATGACTTGCATAAAGGCTTCTACTTTCGGATCAAGAAAGTGAAAAGCCCGTGAAAAGAATATAGCTGTATGCAGATAATTGGGAGAGTTAATCAAACCATGAGTATTGGCTTTTTTTGCGAGATGAAAAAGAATTTGCAGCATGTGCATGCCGATTCCCAGGCCGGGAGCTTTTTGTCCGGGTAATGGCGGCTTATTTCGACTGAATTGCTTGTAAGGATTTTGCATCATTAGCCATTCAACGTGTAAGAATTCCAGATTAATAGAACGACTTTTATCCAGAGGTAGCTTAAGATTCTTTCGCTGAAGAACCAGCTCAATAAGTTTATGCTTGATCCCGTCCCGTTCGGATAATAATATAAATCGATGCACGTAAGGGTCATTCATATTTATATGCCAACTTACATTGGGAATACCCTTATCCTCAAAATATGCTTTTACGCCATAACGTTCGAACATACCTTCAATAATAGAAGTTGAATAAACTCCAAGAAATAGATTTTTTTTGTGGTTGAAAACACCATCATTGACAATATCCGATTCACTCAAGGTAAAATCACGAGTGGACTGGAATTGATGAGTAGCCATCCGGCGAAATGCCTGATCGTACTTTTTTTGGTATCTTTTTACCATTTTTCCCTAATTATTTTTCTCTTGAGAACAAGGTTACACCTTGTGCGTCTGTTATTCTTCGCGTGATCATATCTTTGGGTTTATAATTTTCCTTTGGGAAGATCACGATCTTGTTACATGCTGTTCGCCCACGCATTTCTTCCGAACTTTTTTTACTGCGTGTTTCAACAAGTATCTCAACATCTTTACCGATCATCTGGCTTAAACGTTCCAATGTATGTGCTTTTTGCATTTTGATCAATTCAGTCAGTCGTGCTGATTTATCAAGTTCCGAGACATTATCTTTCATATTCCAGGCCTTTGTGTAGGGTCTTGGTGAGTATTTGAAGGTGTAGGCATTGTCGTATTTAATATATTCCATGACCTTCAATGTCTCGCGAAAATCCGCATCGCTTTCACCCGGGAAGCCCACAATGATATCCGTTGTAATTCCCATATCCGGAACATGCTTACGTATCATATCCACAAGTTTGAGGTAATGTTCCTGAGTATATGTGCGATTCATGGCTTTTAGAACGGCATCCGAACCGGCTTGAAGCGGTAAATGAATATGATTTGCGATCAAAGGTTTATATTCGGCATGTATACGCATTAATTCTTCATCGACATCCTGAGGATGGGGAGAGGTATATCTTAATCGCTTTAATCCATCAACTTTCGTTAAAGCTTCAAGTAATGCCGGGAATTTATCCCCTTCATGATCAAAGGAATTTACATTTTGTCCCAGAAGTGTGATCTCGACAAAGCCCTCATCCACACTGCGTTTTGCTTCATCAACAATGCTTTCGATACTGCGGCTTCGTTCCCGTCCTCGAGTATAGGGTACTATGCAATATGAGCAAAACTTATTGCAACCCCGCATAATGGATATCCAGGCATTGACACCTTCTTTGCGTGCGGGAAAAAGTCCGTCGTAGACCTCAAATTTAGAAAGTTTCGTATCAATGACATGAGCTTCTTCGGCTCCAAGATGTTTTAAAATATCGCGATAAGAATCAGGTCCAAGTATCAAGTTGACATAAGGCTTTGTATCTATTAATTCTTTTTTTAGATTTTGCGCCATACAACCAACAACACCCAATTTGAGATCGGGATTTTTATCTTTCAAATGTTTCAGTTCACCCAAACGCGAATGTATCTTAAGTTCGGCATTATCGCGAACCGAACACGTATTCAATAGAATAATATCAGCTTCTTCAGCCGAGTCGCATAAAATGTAATTGTGCGATTGCAGTATCCCCGCAAGGATCTCTGAATCGTATTCATTCATTTGGCAACCGTATGTCTCAATATAAAAACGCTTTTTCATTGAATGAAATATAGGTAAATAAGGCAAAAGTAAAAAGGCAAAAGTAAAAAGTGTGGAGTGAATATCAAATAGTTTCAATTAAAGGAGCGGGTTATACCTATTCTCACTTGTCTAAAAAAAACAAAATTCAAATTAGCATAAGATACTGATCAAATTTTACTTATTTCAGCATCACAATTTCGACAATTTCGGACTGCTCGCCGCTCGAACAATGAAGAAAATACTTTCCGGACGGATACTTATCTAAATTGAGCGTAACAGTATGTTCACCTTCTGATACATACGCCTCGATTATATTCATTATTTTCCTTCCGGAAAGATCTCGTAATTCCATATTGATATTAGTGGTTTTATTTACCTGCAGCTTGATAACGCAGACGGGATTAAAAGGGTTAGGGTAGGGTAATCCCAGACTGAATGGTTTTAATTCAATAGGGGGGCTTCTTTTAGTGCATACAAGCGTATCCAGAAATGACTCACTACCCGAATAATCAATATTTGAAAGAATATAGGTATATTTGATCTCCGCAAACACATCTTCATCCATAAATAAATAGCTATTCGGTATAGATGTTGTTCCTTTACCTTCAATAGAAGCGATATGCGATCCATTACGATAAAGATGATAATGACTATTCTCGCTCTCGGATTCACTTTGCCAACGTAATAAAATTCTATTTTCAAGCAATTTGGCATAGAAATTACTTAAGACCACAGGTGATCCAAGTTCGGATATTTCTTGATCTGTATTCAATTCACCGGGTGTAGCTCGACCATACAACCATTCACTTCCCGGCATACCCAAAAGATAAAGTGCACTTGAATCGCTACCATGACCTGTTTCATAAACACCAATATCGGGAAATTCTATTCCAAGTGCCGGATCGTTTGCTCCTATGAAACTGCCTTCATATGCTATTATGTCACAAAGCGTATCTTTAAATACCAGGATCATACCTTCCATATCATTTTGGATGCCTCGTTGATACCAGGTGTAGAATTGGAAGGGACCTATTCGTTCCCCGATCTCAAATTCATCGATGGTGTCAAGACAATAAGGCCGTCCATCGTGACCATTGTACATGTACAGCGCAAGATCACCAAGATACCAACCCTCAGGTGATTCGACCACCACTTCTACGAACTCGTTAACATCTGTCCCATCATTGTCATAATGGATCTCATTGATCCAGGCATGAGGAACAGCCATCGCAAACCCGACATAAAATATCAGGCATAAAAGAAAAAGTTTCTTTTCCATATCGTCCTCCTCGTTGCAGGTAAATTATGCAAATTTGGAGGGCTTGTCATTAGTTAAATTTGAGGTGTGAGCCAGGTCACATTTTGAGTGTGGGAGTTCGGGGTTCGGAGTGATGGAGTGATGGAGTGATAGAGTGATAGAGTGATAGAGTGATAGAGTGATGGAGTGATAGAGTGATGGAGTGATGGATAGTGTATGTACCGTCAAAACATAGGTAACACTTTACCTTCAATACATAGGTAACACTTTTT